>JACMKN010000026.1 GCA_014380135.1 Deltaproteobacteria bacterium | reverse complement strand
GGCGATCCCTACATGGTGGTGGACGAAAAAGGGAAGCTCAAATGGATCATAGATGCCTACACCTATTCGGATCGTCTCCCCTATTCAAAGCCGCTCAAGGGGGGCATCAATTACATGCGCAATTCGGTCAAGGCGGTTGTGGATGCCTATGACGGCACCCTCAGCTTCTACATCAGTGACCCGCATGATGTCCTGGTAAAGGTCTACGCCCGCATGTTCCCGGAGCTCTTCAAGCCGCTGACCGCCATGCCGGACGACCTGCGCAAGCATGTCCGTTACCCGCACCAGTTCCTGCAACTGCAGGCCGCCATGTTTGCCGCCTACCACATGACCGATCCCAAAGTCTTCTATAACAAGGAGAATCTCTGGGAGATTCCGACACTGGGCGACAAGCCGATGGAGCCCTACTACACCATCATGAAACTGCCGGGTGAAAAGGTGGAAGAATACATCCTGCTGCTGCCGTTTACCCCCTCCAAAAGGGATAATCTGGCGGCCTGGCTGACGGCCCGCTGCGATGGAGATAATTACGGGAAGATCCGGGCCTATACCTTCCCGCGTGACAGGCTGATCTATGGCCCGAAACAGATTGACGCCCGTATCAACCAGGACTCCTTCATCTCCCAGCAACTGACGCTCTGGAGCCAGCGCGGTTCCGAGGTTATCCGGGGGAGTCTGCTGGTGATTCCGATCGAAAAATCGCTGCTCTACGTCCAGCCGCTGTTTCTTGCGGCCGACAAAGCCGGCCTGCCGGAGCTGAAAAGGGTGATCGTCGCCTTCGGCGATCAGGTCGTCATGGAAGAAAACCTGGAACTGGCCTTGCAGCGACTCTTCGGTGGTAAAAAAGCTGTCGCCGCAGTTGCAACCACGGCCACTGCCACGGCCGACCCGAAGGCAACACCAGCCACGCTGGCCAAGGAGGCCATGAGTATCTATGAGAAGGCGACCACCCTG
The DNA here is from genome assembly GCA_014380135.1 of Deltaproteobacteria bacterium. Classification (GTDB taxonomy): domain Bacteria; phylum Desulfobacterota; class Desulfuromonadia; order Geobacterales; family Pseudopelobacteraceae; genus JACRCG01. The sequence goes on along the minus strand of JACMKN010000026.1, from coordinate 3,141 downwards.
CAACGCCAGGGCAACTGGTCCGGTTACGGCGAGGAATTGCGCAAGCTGGAGCAGGTTTTGAAACAGATGGCGAAGTAGCGGTTCGTTAAATGTGTTCAAACTCTGATATGAAGGGGTAATTATAACTTGAGGCATTTTGTATTCAGAACACTGGGCCAGGCCAAGCGCCTTGTCATAATAGTGATCGGCTTCACGATCCTGGCTGCCGGTGTAGCCATGATCGTGCTGCCGGGACCGGCGATTGTGGTAATCCCGGTCGGGCTGGCGGTGCTGGCTACCGAATTCATCTGGGCCAAAAAGCTTTTGGTTAACGTAAAAGAGCGCATTGAGCGCTTCAGGAAAGGAAACGGATGTCAGAACAATCACTAATGTGGGGTGCCTTCGGGTTGCTGATGGTCGTTATGCTGGCCATAGACCTGGGGATGAACCGCAAGGCCCATGAAGTATCGTTTCGCCAGGCGTTGACCTGGAGCATCGTCTGGGTCTCGCTGGCGATGGTCTTCAATGTCGGGATCTATTTTTTTCTGGGGCAAACCAAGGCGCTGGAGTTCTTCACCGGCTATATCATCGAAAAATCGCTGTCGGTGGATAACCTGTTCGTTTTCATCATGATCTTCGGTTATTTCAAGATCCGTGGCGAGCATCAGGCCCGCATCCTTAAGTGGGGGATCATCGGCGCGCTGGTCCTGCGGGCTCTGTTCATCTTTACCGGCATAGAACTGCTGACAACCTTCCACTGGATGTTCTACCTGTTTGGAGCGCTGCTGCTGTTTACCGCCTGGAAGATGGCTTTTGGCGGCGAGGATGACGAAGTGCATCCGGACAACAATCTGCTGGTCAAGCTGGCCCGCCGGTTGTTTCCCTTCACCAAGCGGGTGCGCGGCGATTGGTTTTTCAAGCGCCGGAATGGCTTGCTGGTAGCCAGTCCGCTGTTTCTGACGCTGGTGATGGTGGAGAGCAGCGACGTGCTGTTCGCAATCGACTCGATCCCGGCCATCTTTGCCGTAACCCTGGATCCGTTCATCGTATTTACCTCCAATATCTTCGCCATCATGGGGCTGCGGGCGCTTTATTTCCTGCTAGCCAGCGTGATGGGGATGTTCGTCTATCTTAAGCTGGGAATCTCCTTCATTCTGGCCTTTGTCGGTGGCAAAATGATCGCAACTGCCGTCGGCGTCCACATCCCGATTCACATCTCGCTGGCAGTCATATTTGCCAGCCTGACACTGGCGGTAATAGCCTCGCTGACTATCGGAAAGAAGCATGATCAGCAAGCCGTTCCTGTTGAAAATACATGATCAATGCATAAAACCACACAAGGAGAAAAACATGAAATGTCCCGTATGCACTACCGAAAATCTTGTAATGTCCGAGCGGCAGGGGGTTGAAATCGACTACTGCCCGCAATGTCGCGGTGTCTGGCTCGATCGTGGAGAGCTTGACAAAATTCTCGAACGGTCTGCCTCGCTGGAGTTACCGTCTCCTCCGCAGCCTCAATACGCAACCCCGCAACCTCAATACGCGCCACAGCAGAACAGCTATGGTGGTGGACAGGCTCCCGGCCACGGTCATGGACAAGGGTATTCCCAAGGGCAGAAACCTTACAAGAAAAAATCCTTTCTGGAAGAGCTGTTCGACTAACAATTAAGACTATTCGACCTTTTTTTTCAAAGTCCTTCCTTCCGGCCTACTCCCCGAGCGTCTTTGCTTTTCTGCCGTACGAGCCGCTCCGGGTACACCCGCTGGTTTGCCTGGAGATTGACGTCCCCCTGATAACCTGGTCTGACTTCAGCCTCTTTTTTCAGCTAAACAATGACTGTCAATATCACTCGGTCCCACTTCACCATAGTATCGATACCGTTCTGTGCCACCAGCCGTGTGTCCGCGTCTATTCTTTGGTCGAGCGCTCACACGTTAACCCGATTGCAAAACAAATTAAAGGAACCCTAACCATGATCAACACCCCGACTGCATCAGCAGATACATCTGCAACACCAGATCGCATTCTGGTCGGTATCCTGACCGGCAGCCCCAATGACCTGCCGATAGTTGTCAAGGTACGCGACACCCTGACCGAACTCGGTATTAAAAGTGAAATTGTGGTCGCCTCGGCCCATCGGACCCCGGATAAGGTTTTTGCCTATCTGGACCGTGCCCACCGCGAAGGTGTGCAGGTCTTGATCGGCTGCGCCGGCGTCGCTGCCCACCTGGCCGGAGTGATTGCCGGGCATACCCGGTTGCCGGTTATAGGGCTACCGTTGGGCAATGGCCCTTTGACAGGCCTTGACAGCCTCCTCTCCACCGTCCAGATGCCGCCGGGAGTGCCGGTTGCCACCGTGGCCATTGACGGAGCCCGCAATGCCTCCATGCTGGCGGCGCGCATACTGGCACTCAAGTACCCGGAGATCGACCGGGCTCTGGAGGAAGCCGCCAAACGGGAACGTGAACGCTACGACCTGACCGCCGACGAGGCCTTGGCAAAACTTACAGCCTGATGTCAAAACTACAGGAGTCCGTCTTCAAGGCCGCATGGGCAAGCGGCATAGCGCAGCCATGAACGACAATTCAGGACAGTAGGAGGCAATCCATGGCGACTATCGGCGATAAACCTGAGATAGCCGGTTGTTAGATGGATGAAGCGGGTTGCGGGGGCACCGGCTTCATGGTACGCTCGAGTGCCGGCGAGGCTGCCAATACCTGATCATCGTGCTCATTATGATCGACCCCGCCCGGCAGACCAAGGAGTGAGGGTGAGACATATTTCATGAAATCGATATTGGAAGAGCGCTGGCATCATCTGCCGGAAGCGGATGTCACCGACTTTCTTGAGACCGCTTCGGACAGGGGGCTGGACACCTTTGAGGTGGGACACCGGCAGGAGCAGTTCGGTCTCAATACGATCACCCAGAAAAAAGGCAAAAGCCCGATCATCCTGTTTCTGCTGCAGTTCAACCAGCCGTTGGTCTACATCCTGCTGGCCGCCACCGTTGTTACCAGTCTTCTCCGGGAATGGGTCGATGCGGGGGTTATTTTCGGGGTGGTGCTGGTCAACGCCGTCATCGGCTTCATCCAGGAGGCCAAAGCGGTCAAGGCCATTGAAGCCCTGGCACACTCCATGACCAGTACCGCAACGGTACTGCG
>JACMKN010000205.1 GCA_014380135.1 Deltaproteobacteria bacterium | reverse complement strand
CGAGAGCGTAACCCCTTGAGTTATCTCTCGCATGCGTTCAACCGCCGATGTTATCAGTTTGCTGCCGTGACTCTGTTCCTGGGTCGAAAGAGCGATTTGTTCCACCCTTTCGGCTACGCGATTCATGGCCTGCTGCATGGACGTACTTGCTTCCGCCTGGCTGAGTGCCGTTTTGCTGATCTCCACCATCTGACTGCTGGCGGTCTCAATCCCGTTAACGATCTTTAGCAGTGCCGCGCCGGATTTGTGTGACAGTTCGCTTCCCTCGCTGATGCGCTTTTCAGAAAGAGATATGGCCTTTACCGCTCGCTCGGTCTCTTCCCTTACACCCAGTATTATCTCGGATATCTCCCGGGTGTGGTTGCCGGTGCGCTTTGCCAGGTCCTTTATTTCTGATGCAACCACCGAAAAACTTTTGCCGCGTTCACCGGCCTGTGCTGCAATTATTGATGCGTTGAGTGCCAGCAGGTTGGTCTGTTCGGCAACCTCGTCAATCACGGATAAAATCTTGCCGATATTGGCAACTCTTCTGGACAGGTTCTCGATCGCATCGAAGGTGATGTTGGAAGAAACCTTGATTTCGTTGATACCGGCAATTGTGGCATCTACCGACTTCCAGCCATCTTCGGCGTCTTTTCTGACCGTCTCGGCTATCAGTGAAGTATCAATGGCCTGGGTGCCGATCCGTTTGATGGCGTTGTCCATTTCAATAACCAGCGCTGCGGTTATTGAAGTATCTGTTTTGAGGGTAGCGGCATTATCCTCGATTTGTCGGATGGCCGATGCCATTTCAACGATTGACGAACTGACCTCTTCCACCGAATGAACGAGTGCTTCCATGTGATGTGTCGTGAATTGGAGACTGTGGGACATCTCCGTCATTGAGCTGGCGTTGCTGGAGGAGAGGCTGGAGAGCACGACTACTGATGCAGATACGTCTGTTATGGAGTGGTTTATCTCGCGAATTGCCATTGAGGTCCGCTTGAGACCTTCAGATTGTACGGCTGCGGAGGAAACACCTTTTTCGGATAGTTGGGCAATGGTCGCAGAGATGCTTCTAAGTTCGGAAAGTGAGAGATGTACCTTGGAGATAGCTCCTGATAGGCGCTCCATCATCGAATTGAAGTTATCGGCCAGCAGTGATATCTCCGTTTCACCATCAAAGACTACCCGCTCCTTCAGTTCCCCTTCGGCGGCACTGTTCATGGCCTGTGCAATATGCTTGATGCGGACGACCAGCTTTCTGGAGATCAGTATCCTGATAACGGCAACCAGGGCCAGCATGTTGATTGAAAACAGAATCGATAATATGAGACGATTGGGGACGGCCGGTACTAGCAATAAAATGAGGCCAGCCAGGGAAAGAAAAATCCCCAAAGAAAGAAGTATGCGTATAATGTTAGTACCGGTTCGCAGTTTTTTCACTCTGAATATCTCCCGTGGAGCCAGCCCAATAACGTCACGCGGGAAAAGATCGGTGACGGACCGTGGTTTGTTTTGATATAAAGCCGATAATACTACAGATTCTTAGACAGGAAACAAGTAAAAAGACGATGATAAATCAGAGTTGTGTCAAGGCAGACGGAATAAAATTCCTTCGCATCAACAGCAGTAAGTTGGAGTCAGGCCGTGGAAAACAGAAAGGACATTCAGGATGCCGAAGTCACTGCTGATAAACATATTCTTTATTGCAATCGTTTTGATTACGGGACAGGCCGAAGCGCGCCGCTGTGAACCGACACCTCAGGATGAAATCGGTCCGTTCTACCGTCCCAACGCTCCCTTGCGCTCAAAAATTGGAAGCGGCTATCTGTTGTCAGGTGTAGTGCGTGATGCCATGAACTGCAAGTCGATTGCCGGCGCACGCATCGAGGTCTGGCTGGCCGGTCCCGCCGGCGCCTATGGCGATGACTGGCGAGCCACTCTTTATACGGATCGCAGTGGGCGCTACCGTATAGAAATGAATTTTCCGCCGGCCTATGCCCGTCGTCCTCCCCATGTCCATATTCTGGTGGATATAAAGGACTATGCCGGACTTGTCACCCAGCATTATCCGAAGGCCGGCCAAAAGGAAGCCCGATTCGATCTGGTGCTTGAACGTGAATAGCAAGTAAATCTGATATAATATCAAATAAGGAACTGATCCATGCCCAAATATATAGAACCGGTATTCCGCCCCCCCAGTGAAGCGCACAGCCTGATTTTCCAGATTACTCTGGGTTGTTCACAGAACGACTGCACCTTCTGCGGCATGTACAAAGGGAAGCGCTTTCATGTCCGACCGCCGGCAGAGATTCTGGAAGAGATCGCCGCAATTCCGTCCAATCAGCGCTCGCGCATCGACCGGGTTTTCCTGGCGGACGGCGATGCGCTGGTATATCCCTTTGAAGGACTTTGCACGATTCTGGATGCCCTGGCAGCAACCTTTCCCGGTTTGAACCGGATTGGCTCTTATGCGTCACCAAACAGTCTGACGACAAAAAGCCCCGAACAGCTGGTACGGTTGCGGGAAAAGCGATTGAAGGTACTCTACTTCGGTCTGGAATCGGGGGATGATCTGACGTTGAAGGCCATCAAAAAGGGCTTTGACTCCGAGCAGATGGCGGAGCTGGCAATCAAGGCCCGCAATGCCGGAATGAAACTCTCGGTCACTGCGATTCTCGGTCTGGCCGGAGTAGGGCGGAGTCTGGAACATGCCCGGGCAACCGCAGCCTGGGTCAATCGTGTCAATCCGGAGTACTTTTCACTGTTGACCCTCTTCCACCGCCACAATGACAAATTTATCCGCACTCTGCAGCAATGCACCCGTCGGCAGCTGATGCTGGAAACCCGTGAAATGCTGCTGCAGCTGCATCCAGCCAAAACCATACTCCGTTCTAATCATGTCTCCAATTTTCTTGACCTGGCCGGCAGTTATCCCAAGGACCGGGAACGACTGATCGCCGATGTGGATGCCGCTCTGCGTCATGCCGCCCTGCATGCCGGATTTCTGGATGAAGTGCCCGCCTATCAGGAAGAGTACTACTGAGCAAACGCTTCGTTCCGGTCAGTTTTCCAGGCTCTTGGTCACAACCTCGTAGACATCCCTGGGCAGGTCGGGAATGTTGCTGATCCGCAGCAGTTCCTCACGCATCTTTAAGCTTTTTCCCTTCTCAAAACGTTTCCAACCTATCAGCGGGGTCAGCATTCGCGCCGAAACCTGCGGATTGATCGGTATCAGGCGCAGCAGCTGATCTGCCAGAAAACGGTAGCCGGCTCCGCTTGGATCGTGAAAACGGGCCGGATTGCCCTGGCTGAAGCTTCCGACCAGGGAACGGAAACGGTTGGGATTGGTCAGTTCGAAAGCCGGATGTTCCAGCAGCGCCTGAACCTCGTCCAGTGTGCCGGGTAGTGTGGATGTGGCCTGCAGTGCAAACCATTTATCCACCACCTGGCGCTCATCCTGCCAGCTTCGGTAAAAATCGGTCAACACGGTAAGGCGCTCCGGGCAGTCACAGGAGGAAAGCGGCGCTAGTGCACCGATCTGATCGGTCATGTTGTCGGCAGTGTGGTATTGCTGCAGGCAGAGCTCAATGATCTCCTGCTCGCCGTTGTTGGTCAGATAGGACAGACACAGGTTTGCAAGACGCCGCTGGCCGGACCGGCCGTCGTCAGGGGCGTAGGGGAGGGTGCTGCGGCAGCTTGCGCGGATCGCCAGAAATTGATCCCTGAAGAGTGTCGCCAGGCTGCGGATAACGAACTGGCGGGCGGCATGAATCGCCCCCGGATCAATGACCGGCAGCAGTTCGGCGATATATTTTTCGGAGGGGAGCGTCAGGGTTTCAGCCTGGAAGGCGCTGTCACTGTGCCCGCTGGCGAGCGTGATACCGAAGGCCTCCGCGAAGGCTGGATCCAGGGTGAGCTCCCGGTCCTGCTGCTGTGCTGCGACAAGATCCAGAATGATCTGCGCCGCCATGCGTTGACCGGCTTCCCAGCGGCAGAAAGGGTCGGGCTCGTGAGCCATCAGCACCAGCAGCTGCTCGTGCCGGTAGGGGTAGTCCAGTTTGACCGGCGCCGAAAAACCGCGCAGCAGTGCCGGCACCGGCTCCTCGGACAGCCCCTGGAAACGATAGCTTTCTTCCGCCGAGCGAAGCTGCAGGACCCTGGTATTGGATCCCGCTCCGGATTCGCCTGCCAGAAGCAGTGGCAGCTGTCTTCCATCTCGACCGAGCAGACCCAGTGTCAACGGGATATGCAGCGCCTGCTTGTCCGGTTGGCCGGGTGTCGCCGGGCACGATTGGCGGAGTGTCAATGTAAACGTGCCGCCGGATGGGTCGTAGATACTCTCCGCATTTAGCCTGGGAGTGCCGGCCTGGCTGTACCACAGGCCGAACTGTTGCAGATCGATCCCGCCTGCCTCGGCCATGGCCTGCAGGAAGTCATCCACCGATACCGCCTGTCCGTCATGCCGGGAAAAGTACAGGTCCGTCCCTTCCAGGAATTTTTCCGGTCCTAGCAGCGTATGCAGCATCCGGACGATTTCGGCGCCTTTTTCGTAGACGGTCATCGTGTAGAAATTGTTGATCTCGATGTAGGAATGCGGGCGGACCGGGTGGGCCATCGGTCCGGCATCCTCGGCAAACTGGGCGCTGCGCAGGTTGCGCACGTCGCTGATCCGTTTTACGCCGCGGGAGCCCATATCGGAGGAAAACTCCTGGTCGCGGAAAACGGTCAGCCCCTCTTTCAGCGAGAGCTGGAACCAGTCACGGCAGGTCACCCGGTTGCCGCTCCAGTTGTGGAAATATTCATGGCCGACGATGCCCTCGATCATCTCGAAATCCACGTCGGTCGCGGTCTGCGGATCGGCCAGCACATACTTGTCGTTGAAGATGTTGAGGCCCTTGTTCTCCAT
>JACMKN010000204.1 GCA_014380135.1 Deltaproteobacteria bacterium | reverse complement strand
GCGAAGGCCAGGCAGCGGCTGCCCCCTTCCAGCACGGCGATCGTATCCTCCAGCGCCTCGCGGGTCGGGTTGTCGCCGCGGGCGTAGTCATACTTGCTGAAATGATCGACCGAAGTCTGGCGATAGGTGGATATCTGGTAGATCGGCACGCCCAGCGCACCGGTCTGCTGGTCGACGGTCGGGCCGCCATGGATCAATTTTGTCGCGAGTTTCATAAAATCTCCTTAAAACTAATAGAACGCGGATTGAGCGGATTGAGCGGATTTACGCAGATTCAAAAAAAACAGTCTTTAAATTCTAATTTGATTTTTAAATCCGTGATAATCCGCTAAATCAGATTTGATCCGCGTTCTATTGCCTATTGTTTTTTTTCAAGCGCCTGCCGCAGATCTTCAATAAGGTCGTCGCCATCCTCGATACCGACCGACAAACGCAGCAGAACGTTGTTGATGCCGAGGCGGGCGCGCAGTTCGGGCGGAATGTCGGCGTGGGTCTGCACCTCCGGGAAGGTGATCAGGCTCTCCACTCCCCCCAGACTTTCGGCGAACGAGATCAGCTCCGTTTTCAGCAGTACCTGTTCGACCAGCCCGTGATTGTCAACTTCAAAGGCGATCATTGCGCCAAAACCGCGGGCATTGCGCTTCATCAGTTCGTGATCGGGATGCTCTGCAAGCCCCGGATAGTAGACCCTGGCTATGCGCGGATGGTCCGCCAGCCACTCCGCAATCTTTTGGGCGTTTTCCTGCTGACGATCGAGCCGGACCGAGAGGGTTTTCATGCCGCGGATCGTCAGCCAGGAATCCTGCGGTCCCAGCGTCGCGCCGACCGAGTTCTGGTGAAAGTAGACCTGCTCGGCCAAAACCGGGTCCTTGACCGTCACCAGGCCGGCCACGGTGTCGTTGTGCCCGGCCAGATACTTGGTGGCGCTGTAGACGGCGATATCGGCACCCTGCTCCAGCGGGCGCAGCAGGTAGGGGGTCAGGAAGGTGTTATCGGCAATCAGCAGCAGATTGTTCTCTTTGCAGACGGCCGAGATGGCCGGCAGGTCGGCGAACTTCAGCAGCGGGTTGGTGAGGGTCTCGACAAAAACCGCCCTCGTCGTCGGCTGCAGGGCAGCCCGCACCGCCTCCGTATTGCTGGTGTCGACATAGCTGAAGGAAAGGCCGAATTGGTTGTAGACCTTGTCGAACAGGCGACAGGTGCCGCCGTAGAGGTCTTCGGTCACGATGATGTGGTCGCCGGACTTGAAGAGCAGCAGCAGATTGGCGATGGCCGCCATGCCGGATGAGTAGGCGAATCCGCGGGCGGCTCCGTCCAGTCGGGCGATGCCGTCCTCCAGCGCCTGACGGGTAGGGTTGCCGGAGCGGCTGTAGTCATAGCCGGTGCTCTGGCCCAGTCCCGGATGTCGGAAGGTGGCTGTCTGATATACCGGAACCGATACCGCGCCGGTGCGTGTGTCCCACTCAAGTCCGATCTGTACCGCCTGTGTTGCGATCTTCATGGTATCCTCCCAAATAAAAATCCCCTTCCGGGGTGCGGAAGAGGATCTCTTGGATGGCGCTCTTCCTTATCTCCCGAAACCGGTCAAGGTTTCGCTGGATTTGGCACCTTGCCTTTGCAGGCTGGTTGCCGCGACGTCAATGGGCCAGTCCCTCGGTCGCTCTGGATAAGAAGTGTATGTTGAGTTGCATGTTGTGAAACGGTTTTGATTAAATATCAGCTGCACGGTAAACCTGTCAATAATATTATTTTCCAAGCCGGGCGGTTCCGTCAACGTCCGTTATTTTTAAGTTGGATGTCACAGGAGGTCTTTTATATCGTTTCTGAAATGTTCGAATTCCGCTTCGAGCAATTCCATTTGCCGGAGGATACCGTCCAGTTCTCCGGCTTTGGCCATCTCGTCGAGCAGTGTTGCCTGGTCCCTGATGCGGGGTGCGGCGATGTTGGCTGCGGCCCCTTTGATCGTATGGGCTTGGCGGTGGATCTCGTCAGCATTGCTGCAATCCACGGCACTTTTCAGGCGAAGGAGTGTTTCGGCGACGCTGGTGGTGAACATGCCCAGAAACTTCGGTACCAGCTCGGCCCTGCCTCCCAGACGTTCCAGGAGATCGCTCCGGTTAAAGTGAACCGCTTCCGGCGCCGTCGGCGCTGCCGACTCCACCGCTGCGGGAGTCGGCTGTGCCCCTGCGGCCGTGTGGCGGGAAATTGCTGCGCGGATGGTCTGCAAACGCACCGGTTTGGGGATGAAGTCGTCCATGCCGACCTCGAGACAGCTCTGGCGGTCACTCTCGGAAACATTGGCGGTCATGGCAATGATCGGAACCCGGCTGCCGCGCTCGATTTCCAGCTTCCGGATGGCCAGCGTTGCCTGCAGGCCATCCATTTCCGGCATCTGCATGTCCATGAAAACCAGGTCGAAGCGACCATCCTTGAAGAGGGCGACCGCTTCGACACCGTTTGAAGCCAGTGCGACGCGATGTCCCATCTTTTCAATCACGATAATGGCCAGTTGCTGGTTGATCGGAACATCTTCGGCCAGCAGTATGGAAAGAGGTGTCCCGGCATATTCAGATATGACGGCCGCTGTTGAAAGTGGCGCTTCCGCCGACTCTTGCCCGATGCCGAACGGCAGGCCGACCGTGAATGTGCTGCCTTGGCCCGGACAGCTTTCCACGGCAACGCTGCCCCCCATCATTTCGATCAGTCTGCTGGTAATGGCAAGTCCCAGACCGGTGCCGCCGTAGGAACGGCTGGTTGAAGAATCGGCCTGGGTGAAGGGTTGGAAAATGCGCCGGCAGACTTCCGCTGACATGCCGATGCCGGTGTCGCTGACGCAGAGTTGAAAAGTGGTCTGGTTCTCTTCAGCGCTGGTGCTGGAAAGGGTGACATTGATGGCGCCCTGCTTGGTGAACTTGACCGAGTTGCCGACCAGGTTGACGATGATCTGGCGGAATTTGCCGCCGTCCCCGATGATTATGGACGGGCAGCTGGCTGCGACGGCGATCTGCAGCGCCACCCCGACGGACTCCGACTTCAAACGCAGCGGCAGCAGAGAGTTTTCCAACAGTTCGCGCGGATTGAACGGGTGCGGGTCCAGTTCCATGCGACCGGCCTCGATTTTTGAGAAGTCGAGGATTTCGTTGATGATCTGCAGCAGGTTGTCGGCGGACACCGCAATGTTATTGAGATAGAGCAGCTGTTCATCCGCCAGCGGGGTGGCACCCAGCAGTTCGGCCATACCGATGATGCCGTTCATCGGAGTGCGGATTTCATGACTCATAGTGGCCAGAAAATCGCTTTTGGCTTTGGTGGCGGCCTCGGCCTGAACCCGCGCCGCTTCCAGCTCAACGGTTCTTTCCTGCACCCTTTTTTCCAGGTTGTGCATGTGATCCCGCAACTGATCGTAGAGTGAGGCGTTTTCGAGGGCAAATGCGGTGTGATTGATGACGATCGAAAGGGCGTTCAGGGTCGAGACCTCGATACTGCTGTGACCTCCGCGCAGCAGCCCGGCAAACATGCCCCGGATGCCGGAATGGGTTGCCAGTACGTGCAGGACCAGGGTTTTGTCCGGCTCGCCAGCCGGGTTGACGACCGGGTGGTTCTGATTGATGGCCCAGGCAAAACTGCCCCCGGCGATTGCGGCGTCAATCTCGTTTTGAATTTGTGCCCTGGCGGTTGGCGGTTCACACCAGGCCAGTTTGAAATCGGCTTCGTCGTCAATCTTGAAGATTGCCAGCGCTTCAAAAGGGATCAGGCGTTG
>JACMKN010000025.1 GCA_014380135.1 Deltaproteobacteria bacterium | reverse complement strand
GTACGACTTGACGACCGGCAGCCCGGGATCGGCCAGAGAAATGATGACATGGGAGACCCCCGGCGTCAGGGCCATACGAATATCCTCGTCCGAAGGCCTGGCCGGTGATTCCGGGTGCGAGTGGTAGATCGCCAGCATTGAGATGCCCTTGGCGCGCAGATCCTTGACAACGGTAAACTGCTCCCTGGGATCCATCATGAAATGCTCGTTGCTGGCATCGGTGTTGGTCATGCGGTAAATAGCAGAAACCGTATCGCTGCTGCCGCCCAGTATGCCGCACACCTCCAGCGGAAAACCCTCCATGGCATGGGCAATCAGGTCATCATGGATTTCGTTCGGTATATGCAGCATGCCTCACCCCTTTTTAAGATCGCAAACCGTCATGGCATCCAGCTCGTCCCTGACCTCGCTGATGGTCGGATTCTCACCGCAGACCGGACAGCTTGTCTTGCGTTTGAGCGGCACCTCGCGGAACTTCATCCGCAGGGCATTGTAGGTCAACAGCCGGTCGGTCAGCAGGTCCCCCTTGCCCAGCAGAAACTTGATCGCTTCGGTAGCCTGGATTGTGCCGAGGACGCCCGGCAACACGCCGATCACACCGGCCTGGGAACAGGTGGGAACCGCGTCCCTGGGAGGCGGTTCGGGGAAGATGCAGCGGTAGCAGGCCGATTCCTTCGGCTTGACGGTGATGGTCTGGCCGTCGAACTGCAATATGCCGCCGTGGGAATAGGGCTTGCCGGCCAGCACGCAGGCGTCGTTGATCAGGAACTTGGCGGCAAAGTTGTCGGTGCCGTCGATGACGAAGTCATAATCGGCGATGATGCCGTTGATATTGGCCGCGGACACCCATTCCTTGTAGGTTACAACCTTGACGTCGGGATTGATGGCTTCCATCTTCTGCCGGGCGGATTCCACCTTGGGTTTGCCGATATCGGCGGTGAAGTGGATAACCTGGCGCTGCAGATTGGAGAGATCGACGTCGTCGGCGTCGGCGATGCCGATGGTTCCAACCCCGGCCGCCGCCAGATAGAGGGCGATGGGCGCCCCCAGGCCGCCGGCGCCGATGATCAGCACCTTGCCGTCAAATAGCTTCTGCTGCCCCTTACCGCCAACCTCTTTGAGCATGATGTGGCGCGAGTAGCGTTCAATCTGGGATTCAGTCAGCATAATAAATTCCTTCAGGAAATGTGATTTTTGTGCAAGGTCAAGGCGAACAAGGTGCGACGCGGAGGCGTACTATAAGGTACGCCGCACAAGGAGTACCGAAGTTTAACGCAGAGATTGCGCAAAAGGCGCATTTCCTCCGCCCATGAAGTAGAGAAATTCGATAACGTCTCCCTCGTTTACAGCAGTAGTCCCGTAGGCGGGACGGTCCAGAATTTCACCGTTCAGCTCCACTGTAACATACAGGCGTTGGGAGACATCCAGTTCCTCAAGCAGAGAATCGACAGTGCGCTCAGGATTTTCAGCTATTACGGTTTCTTTTCCATTGATGGTGATAGTCATTCAGCAGCTCCTTTATGATCAAAATTTACCGGATAACTCCAGTCCGAGGGTATCGCCACCTTTTATGGAGGTGTTTACAAATTCATGACTGCGGATCGTTTCACCGTTGAGGGTTACCTGCTTGTCATTGGCTTCCAGAATTTTCAGCATTTCATCAAGATTGACGAACGTCCGGCAGCCGATGTTCATCTTCTGTTCATGTCCATTTACCGTTATCGTCAGCATAGTTATCTCCAGTTATATCGCATCCAGTGATTGTTTAAAATCTTCGACAATATCGAGACAATCTTCGATACCGACTGAAACACGTATCAGGTCTTCCGTGACCCCCATCAGAGCTTTTTCCTCGGCATTATAGTCGGCGCAGATCGTGCTGGCGGGATGGATCACCAGGGTCTTGGCGTCGCCGATGTTGGCCAGGTTCCTGGACAGCCTGAGCCCGTTGATGACCTTGAAAGCCGAGGCCTTGTCTCCGGTGCCGAAAATCAGCAGGCCGCCGTAACGGCCGCCATAGAGTCTGGAGGCGACCGCATGCTGGGGCGAGTCCTCCAGACCGGGATAGCTTACCCAGGCCACCTTGGGATGTCCTTTAAGAAACCTTGCCAGGGCCAGAGCATTGGAACAGTGGCGCTCCATGCGCAGCGCCAGGGTCTGGATGCCTTCGGTCAACAGGAAGGAATTGAAGGGAGCGGCGCAGGCGCCCACATCCTTGTGCACCAGTTTGCGGGCACGGGCGGTGAAAGCAAAGGCGCGATATTTTTTATAAAACTGTTCAAAATGCGGAAACTTGGGGCTGTTCCAGTCGAAGACGCCCCGGTCAATGATGGCGCCGCCGATGGTTGTGCCGGTGCCGTTGATATATTTGCTGGTGGAGTAGGCCAGAATATCAGCTTCGAGTTGGGCGCCGTTGGCAAGATAGGGTGTCGAAACTGTCGAATCGACCATGATGGGTATCCCGGCCTCATGGGCGATGCGGGCCAGTGCGGGAATATCCGGCACATCCAGCTTGGGATTGCCGATCGTCTCCACGAACAGCAGTCGGGTACGCTCGTTGATGGCCCCCCTGAAACCGTCCAGATCAAGCGGATCTACGAAACAGGCCGTGATGCCGAAGTTGGAGAGAGTATCCCGGAAGAGCGAGAAGGTGCCGCCGAACAGGGACGACGACGACAAGATTTCATCGCCGGCTCGCAGGATGGTCAGCACTGCGGTGGTGATGGCCGCCATGCCCGAAGCGGTGGCGATAGCCGCCCCGCCCCCCTCCAGCAGAGCCAGGCGCTTTTCCAGCGCCTCGCTGGTCGGATTGCCGATCCGGGTATAAACCTGCCCCGCTGCCCGGCCGCGAAAAACGTCCTCCAGGGCTTCCGCCGTTTCGTAGGCAAACGAACTGGACTGGACAATCGGCACCGCCGTGGCGCCGGCCGGGCCAGGTTCTGCACCACCATGAATCAGCATCGAATCGAAGCGCAACTGTCTATCCATATTCCATCTCCTTTAAAAAACGGCGCCCATCGGAAAAGGATGGACGCCGTTTTATGATCGCTTACGACTTTATTGTGCTCTTTACGAATACTAAACTACACAATTTATGTCAATATTATTTTATGCATTGTACAGTATTTTGATGATATACGCTGACGTCATCCATCGGCAGGACGGCACGTGGCAATCAGGGATGTTCAGTCGCGAAACTTCACATGACAGGCGACGCAGGTTGCCTCGACCTTCTGGAAGGCGGTTTTTGCCCCGGCAAAATCACCTTTTTTTGCCAGACCGACCGTAGAGGTCACCGTTTCTTCCAGTTTTGCCGCAAGTTTCAGATAAATTTTCCGCTGTTTTACATTTTTATGCGGCCTGGATTTCTTCAGAGCAGGAATCGCCGCCAGGATCTTCTCCGCTTCTTTCTCCACGGAAGCCGTCTCACCCTTTTCCAGGGCGGTTTTCAGACCTGCTGATGCAACGGACAACATCGGCATCATGGCATGCAACGTCATCATCCGGGCATCGGCTGGTGCCGTTTTAGCTGACTTTTCCGTGACAGTGGCAAATGCAGCACCGGAAAGAGTGGACGCACCCAAAACCAGGCTCAATGCAACTATAATGTTTCTTTTTTTCATGATTCCTCCCCGGCAATTTCTGCTCAATGCTCCTTCACTTCCAGCAGCCAGACATTTTCACCCTCGGCCTGCCTGCCAAGCTTATCAACCACCTTCCAGCGCACCTTGATCGGCATGCGTTCCTTGAACTGAGACGGATCTTTAGGCTTGAGCACCGCCGCCATGTCAAAGACGGAATGATAAAGCTCGCCGGCAAACGGTTGCCCATCCCTGGAGAGCAGCTTCAACTCCTTGACCTCCACCGGACGGTCGAAAAAGGCATTCACGTCTTCGACGTTCCTGGCCCCTTTGTCCCGCATGGCGGTAACACTCAAAAGTCGCGGCGGAGAAGGCTGCTGGACGGCACTGTCATCGACAGTTTTCAGCAAGGCGCTTAACGGACTTTCTTTTCCTTCCACCTGGATTCGAACACCCTTGACGCCTTTGAACTGGCGCAAGGTCAAGGCCAGGGCAGGTACGGCCGAGCCGTCCGGTTCCCTGCTGAAGTTTGCCGTTATCGTTCCCTGATCATCATTGATTGCCAGCAGACGAATCCCGCCGGGGAAAGGAATGAATTCCCCCTGGTAGCTGCCGCTGTCCATGCCGACCAGAAGACGCTCGATGGCAACCTTTTTGAGGCTGCCCTCATCGAAGGTAAAAAACGGGAACGGAACAACCTTGCCGGGCTCTTTCCTGGAAGGGAAATAGATCACAAAAGCATACGCCGTACCCTTATCCACCGACGGAGCGGGGCCGAAGTGTTTCTCAAAGGCGCCGGTTGCCGACACCTTTCCAGGCTTTTCGACCGGAATTTCTTTCTTCCGCCAGGTGATGGCGTAGATCAGGAATCCGACTAATGCTGTCGCTACAATAATGGATATGAGTTTTTTCATGGTAGTTTGGTTGGAAAGGTTGGGTTGAGGCGGGCCCAAAAGCCCGCCTCGGCTGGATGAATTTAGTTTTTGTTCAGCTGTTCCAGAAGGTCATTGGCTTCTTTCAATTTTAACTCGAGTTTTTTCAGATCTTCGGGGCTGTACTTCTTCGAGCCCTTTTTGATCTCACTCTGAATGCGCTTGGTCTTCTGCTGGATCGACTCCGCCTCAAGGGCACACTGTCTTGCGCCGTCATGTGTATCCATCTTCATGCCCTCATGCTCGGCAGCCAACACCGGCATCGCACCAAACAGTCCCACTGCCATCAATATTACGGCCAATTTTTTCATTTGAATTTCCTCCATCTGAGAATTCGGAGAGGCGACTCTCCGTTTGTGAAGACTTTAACAAAACAATCGTTTATGTCAATAAGTTACTTGACAGTGTACCAGAATTTGGCCTGGCGGGTTTTGCCATCTTTCAGTAAAAACTTGCTCATTACGCCGTATTTACCCTTCCTGGACAGGTCGAAGTCGGCGCCGAAGTGCCCCTGCATTCCCGTCAGGTCCTTGGCCTGGTCACTTTTGTCCGGATTCTGAACTTTCACCTTGACATCACCTTCGGTCAGGGCCTTGCCGGTTTTCACGTCCTTGAACTCGACCATGATGTGATGGGTTTCTTTCATATCCTTGGGCATGTCCATCCCCTTCATGTGCTCCTTCATACTCATGACCTTGAAGGTAGCCTTGACGCCGTCGACCACTTCCTGGTGCGCCACGTTACCCATCTCCATCATGGAATGTTCGCCGTGCCCCATATCCATCGCGGCGAAGACTGCCAGCGGGGCGGAAAGGGCCAGAATGGCTGCTGTCACTATGATCAGTTTTTTCATTGTTTACGTCTCCTTATTGTTGGTGTGTTTCATGGAGCAATAAAAGCATTCATCATGCCAAACCATAACATACTAAAATTGAACACTATTTTATAATGCAAGGGTCTGCTGCTGAAGACTATTCTACAGCATGTGTAGCATTTTCTCTGCTGCATGCAACAGTTCCTAAAACGACCTCTGCAACTTCTTTCATATTTTGGTACTGCGCAGGCGGAGCGCATTGCCTATTACCGAGACTGAACTGAAGCTCATGGCGGCTGCGGCGATCATCGGACTCAGCAGAATACCGAAGAAGGGGTACAGGGCGCCGGCAGCCAGGGGAATGCCCAGGGCATTATAGAAGAACGCAAAGAACAGGTTCTGCCTGATGTTGGCCATGGCGGCCCTGCTCAGCAGCCGGGCACGCACGATGCCGCGCAGATCCCCCTTGACCAGGGTCACACCGGCACTCTCCATGGCGACGTCCGTTCCGGTACCCATGGCGATGCCGACCTGGGCCTGCGCCAGGGCCGGCGCGTCGTTGATTCCGTCGCCGGCCATGGCGACGAAGCGCCCTTCAGCCTGAAGTTCTTTCACCTTGGCGGCCTTCCCTTCCGGGAGTACTTCCGCCAGAATTTCGTCTATGCCGAGATCTTTGGCCACTGCCTGGGCCGTGGTTCGGTTGTCGCCGGTCATCATCACGACGCGAATCCCTTCCGCCTGCAACTGGCGCAGCGCTTCGGGAGCAGTTTCCTTGATCGGGTCGGCAACCGAGAGCAGTCCGACCGACTTGCCATCCGCTGCCACGAACATGACGGTCTGCCCTTTGGCCTCCAGCGCCTCCGCCTGCTTCAGGAGCGCAGCAGCATCAATGCCCAGATCTTCAAGCAGCTTGCGGTTCCCCAAGGCCACATCGAGGCCGTCTATACGTCCTGTGACCCCTTTGCCCGTAATCGATTGAAAGCCATCCACCGGGACGGCAACGATGCCGCGCTCTTCTGCTCCGCCGACAATCGCCGCCGCCAGGGGATGCTCGCTGCCCCGCTCCAGGCTTGATGCCAGACGCAGAAGCTTTTGCTGATCGAATCCGTCGACGGTTTCAACCGTGACCAGTTTCGGTTTCCCTTCGGTGAGCGTGCCGGTCTTGTCAATCACAAGGGTGTCCACCTTGCGCAGCAGTTCGATCGCCTCGGCGTTCTTGAACAGGACACCCATGGTCGCCCCTTTGCCGGTGGCGACCATGATCGACATGGGTGTGGCCAGGCCGAGGGCGCAGGGGCAGGCGATGATCAGTACCGCCACGGCGTTGATCAGGGCGTGGGCCAGGCGTGGCTCCGGTCCGAAGGCGCTCCAGATGATGAAGGTGACAATGGCGGACAACATTACAGCGGGTACGAACCAACCGGCGACCATGTCGGCCAGTTTCTGGACCGGGGCACGGCTGCGCTGGGCCTCGGAGACCATCTTGACGATCTGCGCCAGCACTGTTTCGGCGCCAACCTTTTCGGCCCGCATTATCAGGCTGCCGGTACCGTTGACCGTGGCGCCCGTAACCCGGCTACCGGTTTCCTTTTCCACCGGAATCGCTTCGCCGCTGAGCATGGCTTCGTCCACGCTGCTGGCTCCCTCTATCACAGTGCCGTCCACCGGAATCTTCTCGCCGGGGCGCACCCGCAGCCGGTCACCGGGATGAACCTGGCCAAGCGGGATATCCTCCTCGCTGCCGTCATCCCTAATCAGTCGGGCGCTCTTGGGGGCCAGTCCCAGCAGCGCCTTGATGGCAGCTCCGGTCTGGCTGCGGGCCTTCAGCTCCAGCACCTGCCCCAGCAGCACCAGCGTAACGATCACGGCGGCGGCCTCGAAGTAGACGGCCACCTCTCCAGCGGTTCCACGGAAGGAAGCAGGGAACAGGCCGGGAAAGAGTGTGGCCACGAGGCTGTAGCCATAGGCGACACCCACACCCAGAGAGATCAGGGTGAACATATTGAGGCTGCGATTCACCAGGGATTGCCAGCCGCGTACGAAAAATGGCCAGCCGGCCCAGAGCACCACCGGCGATGCCAGCAGCAGTTCGATCCAGCCATAGGTGCGAGGCGATGCCAGCGCCTCCAGCGGGTGACCGGGCAGCATGTGCCCCATGGCGATCATGAATTCCGGTACGGTCAGCAGGAGACTCAGGTAGAAACGCCGCCGCATATCCACCAGCTCCGGGTTTTCTCCCTCCTCCACCGCCATTGTGCGGGACTCAAGCGCCATGCCGCATTTTGGACAGGAACCGGGTGTGTCCTGTATTATTTCCGGGTGCATGGGACAGGTGTACTCGGTCCGCTCGGCAGGTACTACCGCTACCAGAGGCTCCAGGGCCATGCCGCATTTCGGACAGGAACCGGGACCTTCCTGCTGTATTTCCGGATGCATCGGACAGGTGAAGATATTGGTAGTGCGGCCAGCCTCAACGGAGTGAGTGACAGAAGCAGCCGATTCCGTTGCCGTAACACCCGTGAAACTGTCCGGAGCTGCTTTGAACTTTTCGGAACAATGGGTACTGCAGAAGAGGTAGGTCGTGCCTTCATGCAGCAGGGTGGCGGCCGGTGCGGAAGGGTCAACCTCCATGCCGCAGACCGGATCGAGGAACTGTCGATTGTCGTGGATGACAGGCTGTTCTGCACTATGAGTAGTCATAGAAGTCTCCTTGCTGATAAAAATAAAGCCCAGCTTTTATTCAAAAAAATAATTATAACAGAATCTTACGACTTTCTCTGCAGGTAGTCGATCATCGGCTGGGTGATGAGCGGCACCAGGTCGCCGATCATGTGCGGCATGAGCCGGTCCATGACCTTGGGCATGAGCTCCGGCATCTGCTCGCGCATGTATGCGGGCATCTCGATCTGCTCCTCGACCCTGCTGAGCATGGTCGCCAGAACCTTGGGCAGCATCAGCGGCAGCAGGCGCGGGAAGAGCAGCGGGTACACCGGCTTCATCAGACTCAGCGCGCCGGGGACCTTACCCAGACCGCGCATCATGCTCCCCATGCCGAGCGGCATGGCGTCGATCAGCTCCGGCCACATCGTGCCCATCAGGTCGGCAAACCCCTGCGGTGTCAACAGCTTGATGAAGGCATCGAAGACCGCCCACTGCTTGCTGACCTCCGGGTTTGGATCGGGAAAGCTGTAGCCGAAGGTCGCTGCTGCGAAGTGCGCCAGGTCCTGAACCTCGATCGGCAGGCCTTTCTTTTCCGCCGTCACTCGCAGCTGCACCTGGCAGCAGGGACAGAGGGAGAGGATCTTCTCCGCCCCGGCCGCGATGGCCTCATCGAGCTTCACCTTGCCAATGTCGGCAGCCACCGCCGGCTCCTTGAGCAGTGTGAGCACGCTGGCGCAGCAGTAGGCCTGCTCGCGGTTGTGGTCCATCTCCACCAGTGTCACGTTGGGGATGGCCTGGATCACGTCACGCGGCGGTTCGTAGATCCCCGAGGCGCGGCCGATGTGACAGGAGTCGTGCCAGGTGACGGTAACCGGCTGCTCGCGCTCGGGAAAGTGGAACTTGCCGGCCTTGATCTGTTCGGCGAGAATTTCACTGTAATGTCTGGTCTTGATCGGGTAGTCGATACCCAGTTTTCTGGCCCACTCGGGATAGACCTGGCGCCACATCAGGTCGCAGGCCGGGCAGGAGGTGATGACCGTATCCGCACCAGCCTGTTTCACCAGCTCGATGTTTTTCTTCATTATTCCGGCGAATACGTCCCAGAGACCCGCGACGAGCATCGGCGTGCCACAGCAGTTCTCCTCCTTCCCGAGGTGCACGAAGTCCACGCCGGCCTTGTCCAGCAGGCGCACCGAGGCCTGTCCGATGTCATGCTCCACGTAACTGGCCGTGCAACCGGCGAAGTAAACGTTCCTGGCCTTGCCGCCCGGCGGGTGCGCCGCCTTCAGGTCCTCTGGATACCAATCCAGGCGGTCCTTGCGGTAGCCGGCCCAGATGTTCCCCTCGCTCTTGAGCGCCGCGGCCATCATCTCGAAGGGCGGGAAGGTCATGCGTTGCTCCTCGTTGATCAGCATACCGCGCAGCTTCATCCAGGATGGTTCGATGGGCAGATTGGTGGAGCAGCGCGTGTTGCACATCTCGCAGGTGGTGCAGACCAGGAAGGTATCCACCATCTGCTGGTCCCACTCGTCACGCCCGGCCATATACTCGCGCAGCCAGTACCATTTGCCGCGCGGGCTTTGGCTCTCCCAGCCACGGCCGTAGAACTGGTCGCACTCCGCAATGCAGTAGCCGCACTGGGAGCAGCTGTAGGCATACCAGGCCACATCGGCCGGGATGTCCCTGACCGCCTGAGTAGGCTGCTCGCCGATCCGGCTGCTGACGTGGTTCCCCATGGGCCGGATGAGCGGTTCGATGGCCGCTGCCAGGCTGAGGGCGCTGGCCATCAGCCCGCCCTGCATGACCTTGCCGGGATTGAGGATGTTGCCCGGATCGACCCGGGACTTGAATGCCTTCAAGCGTCCCAGCCGCTCCTTGCCCAGGATCCGGCCGGCCTTGCCGGCGAAGTAAAGCCCGGTGGCATAGGGTCTCCCGCCGTTTTTCTCCGCGATTTTCATGATGGTCAGCGACAGGATAAAGATGAAATTGTAGGAGAACTTCCGTTGGTCGCTGGGGATGAAGCCCAGGATTGCCACTTCGGGTTGCCCCCCGGCGCCTTGCCGGATGACCAGCCCCTCTTTGACGACCGGCTGGCTGACCTTGCGTTCCACTTCGGCCATCATTGCCCCGAGAGAAGAGAGCGGGATGACCACCTCGGCCGGCACGAGGCTCGGCCCGAGCCGTTTGACAACCATGATTTTGAAACGGTCGTCCCACTCGTGCCGGGCGATCTTGTCCGGGAGCAGCTCCGCCTGACAGCTCTTGAGCAGGTCTGGCAGGACGCCGTCGATACGCTGGCGGTCCTTCTCCCGGAAGGCAAGCGTCATGACGTAGGCCGCCGGCAGCAGCACCCGCACACCTACGGCGTGGCCGGCATGCTCCCTCAGGGGAGCCTGATTCTTCATTTCCGCCATGCGCGGGCTGATGAAGCTTAAGGACCAGATCGGCAGCCCTTCCTTGACGATCCGTTCCAGCAGGTGCTGCAGATCATGGGCGTCGGTGCAGCCGATCGAGATCACGACCAGATCTTCCCTGGGCATGACCTTGACCGTCACCTCGCTGATCAGCCCGGTGGTGCCTTCGGCCTCGGACACCAGATCGAGGTCCGCTCCCGAGAATTCCCGCAGCGCGCCGTCGGCCAGCACCCCCCGGGCGCTGACCACGTTATCCCGGAACCAGCCCGACTCGTAAGAGCCGAAACCCGCCCCACCCTGGGCCAGCCAACCGCCGACGGTGGAGGCGGGATAACTGGAAGGATATAGCCGCAGTGTCAGATCCTGCCTGGCCAATTCACGATCAAGCTTTTCCCAGCAGATACCGGGCTGAACCCTGGCTGTCAGGGACTTCGAGTCGATCTCCAGGAGCTTGCCCAGATGGAAGAAATCAACTACCAGGCCCCCCTTCACCGGCAGGACTCCACCGTAACCCGAAGTCGCTCTGCCGCGGGGGGTCAGGGGTATGCGCCTGTCATGTGCCCAGCGCACGAGGGTTGCAAGTTCCTCTTCAGAGGCGGGCTGAACGACGGCATCGGGCACAGTCGAGCCGACCAGCGGCTTGACCAGACTGGGGATCTCGGCGGTATCGTGTCCGTAGAGCGTGCGCTCCCTGTGATCGAAGGAGACCCGGGCTCCAAACAGGTCTTCCAGATATTTCTTATCAGCAGCTTGCAGCTTGGCCATTATTCTTCATCCTTGACTGTGCCGGCCTGGCGACCGGGCACGTCATATTTTTATTTCTACAGGTCACACTCCTGGCGAGATAAACTTGCCACCTCAAATCAGGCATTATTTCGCGCTTTCCTCATAGCCAGCCGTCCTTGAATCCCGCCCGCCTTAACCCCGTTACGAAGTAGGGGCAACGCTGCGTCAGTCGCCAGAGCAAGCTTGAGCGGTAGTTCTCGCACGCCAGTACGACCGGCCCCAGGTTGATCCCGTAATGGTACAGCGAGGTCCAGCCGGGCTTACCCTGCGACTCATGCGGAAAGGTCAGATTGAAGCTGCACTTGAAGCAATATTTGCCGGTTATCTCCGGGTAGACCTCCTTGAAATGCCGAACCGTCGGCAGCACGATCTCCGGGGCAAAAGGCAACGAGGCGACCACTGCCCACGGAGCAACGGTCCCGTCGTCCGGACCGTACGGTACGCCGCGCGCACTATAATCGAAGAAGGGGCGCTCGACGTCATGGATCTGCCTCACCGTCCAACCGGGTCCATCGCTCGCGGTCAGCCCCCAGAAGTATTGGCCGTAGCCCACGAATGCGAGAGGGTTATGAATCGCGTACTGCTGCTGGACGTGGGTCGCTCGCCGGCTGTTCTCGAAGTAGTCGATGCCCTTGCCGCGCATGAAGTCATCCCGGATCCCCCGGAAATCGATCCAAAGGTGTGAAAATTGGTGGATGAAGAGCGAACTGCCATACAGGAACTCGTGACCGTAGATTTTCTTCCACTCGTAGCTGGAGGTCCAGGCCGAATAGCTTTCCTTTGGCAGTGGGTACGTCGGCGAACCAAGGCCAAGCACGTACAACAACAGGGCCTCGTCGTAGCCTTCCCAACAATACTTCAAAAAGCCGCTTTCAGGCTTCCAACCGTGGCTGACCGTCGCCCCACCGTTTTGCGCCCACCGCCAATCTACGCGGCGGTAGAGCGCATCGGCCAATGTGCGGATCTCCCGCTCTTCCGTACAATCCTGATCGAAATAGGTTGCGGCGGTGAGCATTCCGGCGAGCAAAAAAGAGGTGTCGATTGTGGATATCTCACACCCCCCGGAGCGCCGTCCGCTCTTCATGTCGAGAAAGTGGTAGTAAAAGCCTTTGTAGCCGGTTGCGTCCGGTTCCGTCCCCTGCGGGCTGGTCCGGAAGAACCATAGCACCGCCAGCGTTCGCTCTACCGCTTCGGCGCGCGTCATCCATGAGCGCTCGACGCCAACCGGATATACTGCCAGTGCAAACCCGACGGCGGCGATACTCGCGGGTGCGTCCGGTTGCGTCTTGTCTGACACCAGTCCGTTAACAGGGTTGGTCTCGTGCAGAAAATATCCGAAGGCGTCCCGCTGGAGCGCGTCCAGCATCTCTTCGTTGCTGGCTGGCTGATCCGGGTAATTCGCCAGGTGACTCATCATGCCCGTCTCTCCGACACATGTGCGCAGTCCGACCATCCACCGCAGTAGTACATCAGAACAATTCCAGCAAGCCTTCGTCGATTCCCTTGAGGGTCTCGTACCAGAATTCCCTGGCGGCCTCGACCCGGTCCCGATCGAACTTTTCGAGCCAGACCGAAAGCTCGGGGTTCGGTTCATTATCGATTTCCCGCTTCCGCTTCAGGAAGGTGTGCAGATAATCGATGTCACGCTCCGATTCCCAGAAAACCGGGCTGTTGCGGCTGTTCAGGCGGCTGGCCAGAACATCGATGGCGTGCAGAAACCGGTCCTTGCAGTCGTACAGGGAGCCCATCACCTCGGGCAGCAGTTCTTCGGCCCAGCCCCGGTGAAAGCGGCAGATGCCCAGGTTATCGAGAATCAGCTCCTTCTTCATGCGCTCCGCGCATTTTTTACCCAGCTCCCTGGGTGGTATGAAGTCATTGCTGTAGACCATGTAGTACTTGCCCATGAGTGTCATGGGAGCCAGTGCGCCGGCGACCCAGTACTGATTGGGAACCATCCAGCCCCGCCGGTTGAAGGCGATGTACACCAGGCGGTCATGGAGTGCCGTTTCTTTCTCCCGCGAATGGATCCGGCTCCATTTGCGTACCCCTTCCCTGAAATCGAGGATGCCCCGGCGCTCCAGGATGGCGTCGATCAGCTCGCAGCCGAGCTCGGCATTGTGCATTGAATCATTGATAACGTCGAAATCAGTTGTATCCCAGCGTGGCACTCTGCTGACCCCCAACTCTTCCATGGTCAGCAGTTTCCCGTCCAGGAGATCCATCAGCCAGGCCAGCACTCCCCCGCCAGAGATGGCGTCAAAGCCCATGGCGTCGCAGTGGTGGTTGAGTTTTTCCGCGGCACGCTGGTCGAATATGCCGCACAGGGGACCCATGGTCTGGTAGGGTTCAAAGTCCTTCTTGTAGATGCCGTTCATCTTCTTGCAGACCGCCATGCACGGTTCGCCGCAGGTGGCCTGCTGTTTGCCGGCGATGGTCTCTTCGTTGAACTGCTTGAGGTAGTGGTTCACGACGAAATTCTGATGGAGGGCCGTTCGTTCGTCTTCCGTCTGGTAGATGGTGCGATAGTTGAAGGCCATGATCCGTCCGCCCATGGTGGCGTAGTTCACACCGAATGTGCCGCCGGTATGCAACTTTTCGTCGTAACGGTATTTCTGGGTTGCCTCCTTGTCCTTTTCCAGCAGACGCAGGTTGTACTTGTCCCTGAACCAGTCGTCGGCAACCTTGCGGTCCCGGAAGTCCTCGGTCACCACCGTACCACCGTAGATGATCGCCACGATGCCGTGGTTTTGGGCCATCGCGCTGCCGAAGCCGCCCCGGCCGGCCCAGGTGTCGACATTGCTGATCTTGCCCTTGGTGATGGGGACCGACATGATGCCGCCCATGTCGGTATGCAAGGCCGCGGGGCCGGCCACCAGGATGCGCGGGTCATTCTCATACCTTGTGCCGAACATCTCGTAGACCCGGTCCGTAAGGGAGTAGACCCCGGTTCGCCCTGTTTCCCAGACCGCCTCCACATCGATGGGGACCACCTCGACCTCGATTTCTTCACCGTGGTTGCGATTCAGGTAGAGCACCGATGGGACGGGGGCCTTGCCCACCAGGCTGAGCATGTTGATCCCCAGGTTATCAAACACCAGCCCCGCGCCACCCATGGTGCTGATGTAGTCCCCTTGCCAGCAGGGAGAAAAACCGGTCAGCACCAGGCGGTTCGAACCCGGAAAGATTGAACCGGCAAAGATGCCGACCCCGAAGTTGAGACTGCGGTACTCCTCAGTCAGATGAATGCCGAGGTCCACCGGTCCAAAATAGCGATCGAAGCCGTACTTTTTTGTTTTATAAAAGCCGGTGGCCGGATCGACCAGGAGCACTCTTTGATACATATTCACTTGCTTTTCCACCCCCTCTGCGGACGCATTTTGGAGGGCGCTGAACGTTTCAATTTTCACTTGAGCGGCCGGTACGTCAAGTTCCAGCACCGCACCCTGGACCGCATTCAGCAGTTCGTCGGTGCCGCAAACATGGATACGCCGCGTGGCGATGTCGGGCACGGACTGCGCGATCAGTCCTTTTGTCAGAAGACCGGTCGGGCCGCTCCAGGGCTCCTCGTTCGGTTCGGTTATCGTGACGACGAGGTGCAGCTTCGGATGGCGTGCGCAGAGCCGCTCCAGCTCGGGGCGGAAGATAAAGTCGCTCACATGGCGGCAGCTGTAGAGAAAGAAAATATCGCCGGGCCAACCGATATCGGTGAGGTAGCGGATGATGCTCATGAGCGGCGTTATGCCGATACCGCCGCCGATCAGCACGACACTCCCGGCTTCCGCACCGCTAAACGTGAATTTTCCGGACGGCCCGGACGCCTCCAGCAGTTCGCCTTCCTGCAAGCCGTCGTGCAGGTATTTGCTCACTCCCTGACCCTCTTCCTCACGCTGGATGGTGAGTTCACAGTAATGCCGTTGCGTCGGCGATGACGATATGGTGTAGCAGTGCTGCGTGCGGTTGCCGTCAATCATCGGAAAGACACTGAGGTACTGGCCGGGCAAATAGGTGAACGGTATCGGTCCGCCGTCCATGGCCATGAAGCGGAACGTCTTTACGCCGGTTGTTTCGTCGAAGATGCGGTTCACGCGCAAAACACCCTTCCAACTGCCGGACACCGGGCCGCCAGGCGGGGCGGCAGCGGCAGGCGTGTCAGCAGGGGTTGCAGGTTTCTCAGTAGTGACGGCAGGCTTATCAGCCGCATCAGCGTTAGATTTATTCATTGTTTTGATCCCATGTTGGATTAATCCTCAATGATGCTTGTAGAATCCGACGCCTTTAATGTCGTTCCAGGCGGTCGTCAGATGACAAAGGAAACATTGATTCACCTCAGCCTTCTTCACATCGGCGCTCGTCATCGAAATCATTTTGAAGTGCATCATGTAATGGCTCGGCGGAGCCTGGTGGCATTGGGCACAGTCCAGAGAAGTGGGCGGGGGATGACGGAATTCCGGAATGGTCCATGCCACGGAGCCGTGACACTGCGCGCAGTCCTGGCCGAACAAGCCGAAATGCAGGTCCTCGTTCCCGTGGCAAGCGGCGCAATTCAGGATCATCTCCTCAGGCGTCAGGCCGGTGCGCCCCTGCCCGGATGTTACTTTGTGACCTTGCTGATTGATCCAGCGCAAGAAGTGGCCAGAGGCCAGGCGGTCCTCCGTCTCGGGGTCGGGATTGCTTTTGAGTTGACGCATGCCGATGCGCGACAACGCCGCATGATCCATCAGGGTCGGCCTTTCGTGAACCCCGCGATGTTCGCGGTGGCACTCGCGGCAACTGCTCACGTCGGCGTGAAAGGCCGTCGGCTGGCTCTGCAGGAGAGCTGTGTTATTTGCGTGGCAGACAATGCAGTTGGCGGCCTCGACCCCTTCGAGAGACGTGTGGCATGCGGCGCAGTTATGTTCCAGAAACGAGTGGGCCCGGGAGAGCACACCGGGGCTGGCCATGCGTTGCCAGGCCGTTATGTTCAACACCCCGGCGCGCTCGCTGCCGGGATGAGCTCGCAGGAAGTAAAAGGCCGCAAAAAATAGCACTAACAGCGCCAGGGCGATGAGCAGAAAGCGCCAGAGTTTCACGAGAACCACCTCAGTCCAAAATAAATTTCCGCCCAAACATGGAGGGCGAGCAGCACGTAGAGCACAAATGACAGCACGATGTGAAACTTCAGCCACACCCTGAACGCCCGCTTGAGCGTCTCGTGCATACGGATGACATATTCCGCCTCGGCGATGGATTCGGATAGCCACAACGCGCGCGCGGCCAAGGGCATTGTCGCGCCCGTTGCGGAGTCCTTTGTCACGAGGAGCAACCGCGCCGTGAGGCGTCCCATGAGGCTGCCAAGCGTGGTCAGTTCGAAAGCGTTGGGCGGACTGCTCTTGATTTCCGCCTGCGTCCGTTCAAACTCGGCGGTGAGTTCGGCAAGCCACTTTTGTTCTTCCTGAATTTCCCGCCCCTCACTCCTCATCAAGTAGCGCCCCACGAAACCGCTGAAAACCAGCAGCAGCGTCATGGCGGTGAGCACGATGCCTAGCGGACTGGCAAACTTGTGCCCCGTGTGCAACACCACCAGAATCGGTCCGAGGACGCCGGCATAAATATGTAAGACCAGCAATGTCGGCATGGTCACATGCTTCGTCACCGCCCGCTTGAATGACTCAGTGCGCTTGATGACAAGATAGGCCAACGGCACGAGCATCAGCAGCGCGCCGCTCATCGCCAACATACCACCAGTTAAACTGCCGGCGAAATCGGGCGAACGGTGCGCAGTAAAACCGAGCCACAGAATCAGGAGCAGCGCGGACAGGCCTCCAACCACAAGGATTTCGCGTTCTTTCATGGAGTCCCTCGCTTCATGCATCCACCGTGCAAGCGGCGGTGGACCTGGCCTGGCAGGCCAGGATCGTTCCGCCGGCTTTTTCCTCTGCAGTGAGGGCGCTCTCAACCTCCATCGTGACCTCACCGGAAAGCAGCTTGACCTTGCAAGCGCCGCAGGTGCCAACTCTGCACTCGGAAGGGATGTTCACGGCCGCGTCTTCCGAAACCTCCAGGATCGACTTGTCCGGCGGCAACGGCGCGCTCTTGCCCGACTTTTGAAACGTGACCGCTACGACCCCTTCTGCCGGAGCTTCCGCCGCCGGTGGTGCATCTGCCGCAACGGCGGCGGGAGCGCTGTTGCCCGGGACATCGGCCGGCGCTTTTGCAGCAGTGTCAGGCGGAGTTTCCCCACCTTCTGCGGACGCGATTTGGGTGGCGCTGAACGCTTCAATCTCTACTTGAGCGGCCGGCACGTCGAGTTCCAGCAGCGCACCCTGGACCGCATTCATCATCTTGTGGGGGCCGCAAACGTGGATATGCCGCGTGGCGATGTCGGGCACGGACTGCGCGATCAGTTCTTTTGTCAGATGACCGGTCGGCCCGCTCCAGGGTTCCTCGTTCGGTTCGGTTATCGTGACGACGAGGTGCAGCTTCGGGTGGCGCGCGCAGAGCCGCTCCAGCTCTGGGCGGAAGATGAAGTCGCTCACATGGCGGCAGCTGTAGAGAAAGAAAATATCGCCGGGCCAGCCGATGTCCGTCAGGTAGCGGATGACGCTCATGAGCGGCGTGATGCCGACCCCGCCGCCGATCAGCACGACACTCCTGGCTTCCGCACCGGTAAATGTGAATTTTCCGGTCGGCCCGGACGCTTCGAGCAGTTCGCCTTCCTGCAAGCCGTCGTGCAAGTATCTGCTTACTCCCTGGCCATTTTCCTCCCGCTCGATGGTGAGTTCACAGTAATGCCCTTGCGTCGGTGATGATGATATGGTGTAGCAGTGCTGCGTGCGATTGCCGTCAATCATCGGAAAGACGCACAGGTACTGGCCGGGCAGATAGGTGAACGGTATCGGGCCGCCGTCCATGGCCGTGAAGCGGAACGTCTTTACGCCGGCTGTTTCTTCGAAGATGCGGTTCACGCGCAAAATTCCCTTCCAACCACTGGATACCGGTCCGGCCGGTGGGGCGGCAGAGGCAGGCTTGTCAACAGGGGTTGCAGGTTTCTCAGCAACGACGGCCGGTTTATCATCAGCAGCCTTGGCAGGTTTCTCAGCGGGGGCGGCCGGTTTATCAGCAGTCTCGGCCGGTTTATCAGTAGAGACGGCAGGCTTGTCGTCAGGGGTGGCAGGCTTGTCAGCAGAGGTTGCCGGTTTATCAGCAGCGACGGCTGGTTTATCATCAGCTGCCTCGGCCGGTTTCTCAGCGGTGGCGGCAGGCTTGTCAGCAGCGACGGCTGGTTTATCAGCAGCCTCGGCGATTGATGAATTCACCGGACCACCGTCGGCAATCCGTTGCAACAAAACGGACGTACGGCGCATTTTTAAAAAATACATCACACTCATTGCGACCAGGAAACCGGCCAGCAAAACCATGACGAACCAGTGAAAGATACTCAGCCCGGAATGTTCCGTGTCGGCGCCCGGGAGCGGCAGGAGATTCATATCACGCCTGAACCAGGTGAGCGCCACGTTGCGCGGGGCTTTGCCTTCGGCCAGCGCTCGTTGTGCGGCCAGCCCACTCTCGAAACGAGCGAGACCTTCGCGCAGGCTCGCAGAACCCGCTTGCATGGCGGTGTAATCCTGTTGCTCCGTGGCATGTAGCAGGTATTCGAGGCTTGCATTCATCAAGGCCACGCCGGAGTGCATACGTTCGCCCGCCTGTTGTTCGACTTCGAGGCGTTTGGCCAGAGGCAGGTCCGGCAGATCCATGAGTGTTGGATAGAAGTCTTTGGGTTTGGTCGCGCCCATATTCTTCATCATGTCACCCATGCCTCCCATGCCTCCCGCTGCTGCTGGCGGTTCCGCGCCTGCCGGCGCACCCATGCCGTCGGGACCAGGGCTTCCACCGGCCGGCATTGCCCCTGCAGCCGGCATTGCCCCTGTCGCCGGCATCGCGCTGCCCGCCTGACCGGGATGATGACTGGCGTGCTCATCGGGCGATTGCGCGTGCAGGCCCGGCGCCCAGAGCAGCCCGACCAGCAGACAGAGAACGACCCGTGAGGCGGTGCTGACGCGCCCGTAGGCGGTTTTGGTTTCGGAGCGGTTCATGCTCGACTCACTTGCAACACAGTGGCGACTCCGGAGCGCCTCGGCCATCGCTGCTGCCTGCGGCCAGTTTGATTTGTTCATTGATTTATTCCTTCTGCTTTCGCTCACATGCCTTTCATGCGGCCGGCTTTTGGAACCTCGGTGTGAGGGGCAGAAACAGGCG
>JACMKN010000203.1 GCA_014380135.1 Deltaproteobacteria bacterium | reverse complement strand
TCTTCACGGCTTGGTCGGACGAGGACTGGATAAACGAAGGAGCAGCGGTGCGGGTCAGCTTGGTCTGCTTCGGGCAGGGGGGCAGCACCCGCCTCGACGGTAATCCCGTGGCGGCTATTCATGCCGACCTGACCGGCAGCGTACATGGTAGCCAGGCGCTGGATCTCACCCAGGCCAGACCGCTCCCTGCAAACAAGGGTCGCTCGTTTTTTGGACTCTGCCTGGCCGGTCCCTTCAAAGTGGATACGGCGACTGCCTTGAAGTGGCTCAAAGACACCGGTAACCCGAACGGACGCCCCAACAGCGACGTGGTGCGCCCCATTTACAACGGTTCCGATATCACCCGACGCTGGGCGGGTAATTGGGTGGTGGACTTTGCCGGGTTGGAGCAGGCCGAAGCTGCCGATTACCTCGCGCCCTTCGCCTATGCGGAGGCCGAGGTGAAACCGAAACGCATTACCAATAACCGTGCGGCCAGAGCGGAAAGATGGTGGCATCACGGCGAGAAGCGCCCGGCGATGCGTACCTCGCTACACGGATTGACTCACTACATCGCTACCTCTGAAACCGCCAAACACCGCTTTTTTGTCAAACTCCCGGTGCAAGTAGCGCCAGAGCACAAACTAATCGTTATCCCGAGCCAACTTGATGTGATGCTTGGAATACTATCCTCTCGTATCCATTGTGTCTGGGCCCTTGCTTCTGGCGGGACCCTTGAAGATCGTCCGGTTTACACCTCAAGTCTCTGCTTCGAAACGTTCCCCTTTCCACCCGGCTTCGATCTCAAGGCAAAGGCCGTTCCAGAAGACGAACCGTTCCTGTCCATCGCCACAGCCGCTGCCGACCTTAATGCCTGGCGGGAAAAATGGCTCAACCCGGAGGGCTGGCTGGACTGGGAGATCACACCGGAAGAGCAAACCGCCGGTTTCCCGTCCCGTCCAGTTCCCAAGCCGGAACACGCTGCGGCCTGGAAGAAACGGACCCTGACCAACCTCTACAACGAAATGCCCGCCGGGCTGAAACTGCGTCAGGAAAAACTCGACAAGGCAGTTGCCGCCGCCTACGGCTGGACCGACTACACCCCTGAGATGCCGGACGAAACCATCCTGGGGCGTTTGTTGAAACTTAATTTGGAAATGGCTGGTCCATGTCAGTAGTTGAGACGCGACCCCCAAGCTGGTCCCTGTAGTATTATGGGTAAAAGCAACTTATATAGGTAAACCGTAGATTAACGAGTTAGCCAAGATCCAGAAGTTCATGACCTTGACGTAGTCCAACTGAAACATCAATTAAGAGGCACATTATGGACGCAAACAATGGAATTAACTCAGGCATTTTGGTGTATCTTGACCATAACGTGCTAGATTCGATGCTAAAAGGTGACCCCCATAATGTGGAAGAACTGTTGAATGACTCAAAATATACACCTGTCTTTTCAGATGAAAATCTTGAAGAGATTCACAGGTCAAAGGGATACGAGGATCAATTTCTGGAAAAGCTTAAGGAACTGAAAGCCAGACACATAAAGCAGGTGGTCGACAGCAGTTTTATTCCTACCAGGAATGCTAAAGTGAGCATAGTAGACCCTCATGACGCCTTATCTCTATATATCGAGACGATTCAACCTTACCGCGGTGTAGATGGTGGGCTTTCCGGGATGCTACAGAAATTGTACGGCGGATTGAACGATACAAGCTTCAATGAGATACTGAATAAGGGCGGAGATAATCTATTAAAGATGCTGAACACTAGTTTCTCCAATATCAAGGACTCAGACACGATTTCGCCGGCGATGAAAACCCGAATGCAGGATGCAATTGGTCTGTTCTCGGATCTACTGCCTACAATTAATAGCACGCTTGCTGAATTGCTCGAACCTGCAAGCATAAACTTACCTTTGCAGAACTTTGAAGAAATGGGTATCAGTCCTAAAACCCTCAAAAATATAAAGGCACCTAATGTTCTTGTGAAGGTGTTTGGTAAAGTGAAAGAAAAATTACCGAATGTCGGTGAGTTAGATTCTTTCTTTTTCTTAAATAAGACACCCAGTTGTAGTACCCCTGACAGGATTCCAACACTTGCCGAACAAGTAAATGCTATTTATCACCAACTGAACTTCTTGGGGTATTACCGTGATACGAAAATGTCGGACGAAAAGGGATACAGACGTTCTTTTAGTGATATGACGCATGCGGGAATGGCTTCCTTCTGTCATTTGTTTTTATGTGGCGATGAAGCCTTGATTATGAAATCTGCTGCTGCTTATGAGTATCTTGGAGTGACTACAAAGATACGCCATCTGGTGCCAGTAAAGATGAACCGCCAGTGTCCTCATAAGCGCGGCGAATAGTTGGTTTTCAGCTGACGAAATAGCCAACCAAGCGCAACAGGGCAGAACCATGGGGGTCGTGTTTGACATTTAAACATTATCCGAATTGCTATGTTTAAATGTTGAACCAGACCCCGGCATCCCTGACCCCCGGCATCCCCTTATTTTGTTATTGTCTTTGAATTCAAAGCGTTATATCTTTAAAGCAGAATTTTAGATACCAATGCGTTTGGTTTTGGTGAAGAAAAATTGGATAGGGAGCAAATAATATGCGAGTTGAAGCGATAGTAAAAAAAGACGGCTGGTTCATACCTCACCCAGGTTTTGCAGTTGGCAAACAAAAACATATTCTCCTCGATATAACCCCCGTTCCCACTGGAGAAGTATCGAATGATGCGTTTGTGCAAGCAGCCGGTATGCTGAAGAAAGCCACAATAGGCGGAGTTGCTTTTCAGAAAAAATTGCGGAAAGAATGGGACGGGCGATAGTGTTGTATCTGATAGACACAAACATAATCATTTACTACCTTGAAGGTGAACAAGCTGCCGTCTCGTTTTTACGCTCCCATCGGGGGAAACTGGCAATCTCGTCAATTACCTGGATGGAAACACTCTCATACCCATTTAGCGCAGATGAAGAGCAAATAGTCCGGGCATTTCTACAGGAATTCAGGCTGATCGAAATTTCTTCCCCTGTGATGGAGCTATCTGTAGAAATCCGCCGAATGAAAAAACTGAAACTCCCTGATGCAATAATCGCCGCGTCAGCCGTTCATCATGATTTCATTCTTGTTACAAGGAATATCAAAGACTTCAAGGGAACTGCGGTAAAAACCATCGATCCGTTTTTGGCTTCGTAATTATACAAATTTTAAACTGGCTGAAAAACAGGGTCGTGGCTCAACTTCGGTAAATGCAAGAGTTGACTCACGACTCTTGTTTTTTGCCACAGAGAAAATGGCGACAGAAGAGCATTTGAAGAAACCTGCACCTTTTAGATTTCTATTACTGGAAAATGTTCGGACTGCCGACAATGAGGAATTTTGCAAATGCCAATCACAGAAAAAACTATTATTCGAGATATTCTTTCCCATGAGGTGATCTCTGTTACACCAGAAACACCTGTCGTAGAAGCCATTGCTGTCATGGCAAATTCCAGAATCAGCTTCGTGGTGGTGGCAAAAGAGAATAAACCGCTGGGTATTTTAACAGAGCGAGACATCGTCAAAATGGCCAGTCAAGGCTTTTCCTTCGGCGAAAGGCCGATTTCCGAGTTGATGAGTAGCCCGGTTATAACTATCTCCGATGATTTGAGTCTCTATGAGACTTATGATCTCATGCTTATAAACCAGATCCGCCATCATGTAGTAGTTGATTCTAATATGAATCTACTGGGTGTATTGACCCAATCCGATCTTATCAAACACCTTGGTCTGGAATATTTTGTGGAGATGCGCAAGATCGAGCAGATAATGACTTCAGGTGTGGCAACTGTATCCCCGGATATCTCCATTCATGACGTGCTCATACGCATGGCGGAGGAAAAGATCAGCTGTATTGTCGTGGCAGATGGCCAGGTTCCAGTCGGTATTTTTACTGAACGTGACGTCGTCAGGATAGTAACTGATGGGTCAGAACTGCAAAACGTGCCTATTAGTAATTTCATGAGCAGCCCTGTGCAAACCATGGATATCGGAACAACGGTCCACACTGCTGCTATGTTGATGCAGCAGCAGAACATTCGCAGGATAGTGGTGGTTGACCATGCCGGCAGGATCATGGGCATAATTACCCAGTCCGACATTGTTAAGGGCCTGGAGGCGAAATATATTGAATCTTTGAAGCATATTATCAAGGAAAAGGAAGTTATTATCCAGAAGACGACTCAAGCGTTGTTGGACAAGTCCGTCTATATGGATAATATTCTCAACTCTTCCATCGGGATGGCCATTATCGCTACCGACAGCAATTTAACCATAAAATATTTCAATCAGGTGGCGGAAATCATGTTCGACTATGCAGCTGAAAATGTGATTGGCCACTCGGTTACTGAAATACATACCCTCAATAAAATTGCTGAAGGTCGCTTGGACAAGGCCTTTAAGATCGTGGGAACAGAGGGGGAATACAACTTTTCAACGATGATGACGAAAGAAGGTGTCTGTCGCTTTATTGATGGCAGAGTGACCGGCATCCTGGATAAAGAGAACCAGCAGGTAGGTTATGTATTTGCATTAAGTGACGTCACCGAGCGCAAACAGGCTAATATGGCGCGAGAAGAGGCGCTTGCCCGAGTGAGGAAACTCGAAGGAATTATCCCGATCTGTTCGTACTGCAAAAAGATCAGGGATGATCAGGATTGCTGGCAACAGATGGAACAATACATATGTGAGCATTCTGAAGCTTTGTTCAGTCACAGCGCCTGTCCCGAGTGTTATATAAAAGAGGTGAAGTTATTAGATGAAGGGAAAGGCGGAGTAGTCAAACCTTGACATGGGATATACCAGACTAAAAGCAAAAACCCCCAGAGTAATCTGAGGGCCCAAAAAAAACGGAAGCGGCATTTGATGTTCCCTTTTACAAGCTTTTTACTTCTTGTATCAGGTACTTACCTTTCTGCTACTTCCTGATTTCAGTTTACTCTTCTCAAGCAAAAATACAACAACCTTTTTGATCCTCGACAATTCAAACTCCACTATTTAACGTCGATGCTTTTCACGTCGTCCGGTCGCCAGCCGGGCGGAATCACTGATGCCGCAGATGTACTGCAAATACGGCAACGGGAGCGTGGGAAGCATGGCCGGTTGCAGTCTGCCGTACTTCTACTTATCCACCGTTATTCTGTTATAATTTTACATAGACTCAAGTGATTCTCCCAAAGATCGGAGAAGTCACAATGAGCTAGTGTCGAGTAATGAAGGAGGAAAAATACCATGACCGCTCGAAGACCCGAAGAAGTCGATCAGTTGTTTGTGCAGGCCTTTTCCGCCGGTGATCTGGAAGCCCTGGTGGCGCTCTACGAGCCTAATGCGGCGCTGGTGCCGCAGTCGGGCCAGGTAATCACAGGGAGAGAGGCCATCCGTGAGGCGCTGCAAGGTTTCCTCACCCTGTGCGGAGAGTTTCGTCAGGAGGTGAAGAGCGTCGTCGTGACCGGCGACCTGGCCCTTGTCCGATCAGACTGGGGCCTGACGGGTACGGCGCCCGGCGGCTGTCTGGTAAATCTCTCCGGCCGGGCCTCCGAGGTCGTCCGCCGCCAGCCGGACGGCAGCTGGCTCTACGTCATAGACAACCCCTTCGCATTTGAATGAGAGGGGGATGAAAGGAGTGGCACTGAAACAGTTAAGCGAGACACAGATCCGCACGATGACCCTGGAGGAAAAAGACCGTTGGTGGCTTGAGAATATATACAAAGGCAACATGCCCCAGTTGACATTGCGCTCGGCATTGACGGGAATGATTCTGGGCGGTGTTTTAAGCCTGACAAACCTGTATGTCGGCATTAAAACCGGATGGACATTAGGCATAGGCATCACCTCCGTGATTCTGGCCTTTGCTTTTTTCAAGGTCATCAGCAGGCTGAACTTTGGCAAAGAGCTGACCTTGCTGGAAAACAATGCCATGCAGTCCATCGCAACATCTGCCGGATATATGACAGCCCCCCTGATTTCATCCATGGCGGCCTACATGCTGGTCACCGGTCGGGTCGTGCCGATGTTCCATACCATGGTGTGGATTGCTCTTTTGTCTTTGCTGGGCGTGTTGTTTGCGTTTCCTCTGAAAAAAAGAGTGATCAACGACGAACAGATGCCCTTCCCTGAAGGTCGTGCCGCCGGTATCGTCATGGATGGCCTGCATTCTGACTCGGGCGCCGATGGCTTGTTCAAGGCCAAGATCCTGGCGGTGGGGGGCGGATTATCCGCTTTCATCGAAGTCATTCGCAATCAGACGGTCATGGGAGCATTGCGGCTTAAGTTTGCGGCCATCCCACAATATTGGGATGATCTCTTATATAGGTCCAATGTTATTCCCACGATCATGGGCACGCCCTTGAAGGATCTGACCATCCGCTTTGATTCCAGCATCGTCATGATGGCCACCGGGGGATTGATGGGCACAAAGGTCGCCGGCTCGATGTTGATCGGCGCCATTGTCAACTACGTCTTCCTGGCTCCCGTCATGATCAGCAAAGGCATCATCGCAGATCTCACCTTCAAGGCCATCACCATGTGGTCGCTGTGGGGCGGGGTTGCCATGATGACGACATCTTCCCTGTTTTCCTTCTTTTCAAAGCCCAAAATCCTGCTGAACTCTTTCATGGGGATATTCAATCGTAAAAACGAGACAGTTGACATCCTGAAAGATATCGAACTTCCCATGTGGGTTTTTCTGGTCGGAATTCCGCTTGTCGGGGGTACAACCGTCATTTTGGGCCATATCTATTTTGGTATTCATTACGGACTGGGTCTGTTCGCGATTCCGTTGGTCTTTGTCTTTACCTTGATCGCAGTGAACTCGACCGGTCTGACTTCCATCACTCCCGGCGGAGCATTGGCCAAGTTAACCCAGCTTACTTTTGCGGTAGCGGCCCCCGGCAATATTACTACAAATATCATGGCGGCCGGCATCACCGGCGAAGTTTCGTTGAACGCCAGCAATCTGCTGATGGATATCAAGCCGGGCTATATGCTGGGCGCCAAACCGAGACAACAAGCCATCGGACATGTTTTGGGCATCATCGCCGGCACATTGGTTGCCGTTCCGGTCTTCTATGCCTTGTTTGGCGGAAATGTCGCTCTTCTAGTATCTGAAAAGTTTCCGATGCCGGCAGCCAATATCTGGATTGCCGTTTCGGAAGTACTTATGAAAGGCCTGTCTTTCCTGCACCCCAGCGCTCAGGTTGCCGTCGGCATCGGCGCGGTTCTCGGCATTGCCATTGAAATTGCAAACAATCGTTTACGCGGGAAATTCCCCATTTCAGCCATGGGTTTGGGGCTGGCATTTGTCATACAGTTTACGGACTGTTTTGCCATGGCTGTTGGAGCCGGTCTGTTCTGGGCGTTGAGCAGGAAATATGCTCACAAGGAAAACAGCAAGGGTAAAAAAATATTTTGCGATAATCAGGAAACCTTGTGCGCAGGGGTCATTGCGGGCGGATCCTTGATTGGAATTGTGTTGATTCTGCTTGAAACCTTTGTTCTGGCTTAGGCCAGCCATAAGATGATGTGGATCAGCTGATCCTTTTAAGCTTGGATAACTGTGGAGAAAAGAACATGGATGCAGCGAACTCCATAGCAGAGGTCCGGGCGATCATGCTCGATTATGCGTCTCTCAGCGGACTTTATCCCCTGGGAAAAATGCCACGGCGTTATCTCTGGACAGATGCCTTTGCGCTCTGCAATCTGCTGGAACTGTTCCGCCGCACCAATGACGTAATGTGGCGGGGCCTTGCCCGGCAGCTGGTCGACCAGGTTCATCACATCCTTGGCCGGCACCGCAGCGACGATCCCCGCCGCGGCTGGATCAGCGGAGTGGACGATGCCGAGGGAGAGCTGCACCCGACCCTGGGCGGCCTGCGGATCGGCAAGCGGCTGAACGAACGCAGAGCTGACGAGCCGCCCGACGAGCGCCTGGAATGGGATCAGGACGGACAGTACTTCCACTACCTGACCAAGTGGATGCATGCCCTCAACCGCTTCAGCCGGGTCACCGGAGATGCGCTCTATACGAGCTGGGCCATGGAACTGGCGCAGGCCGCGCAGGCCGCCTTTACCGGCCCTTCCCGGAGCGGAGCAAAGCGGATGTACTGGAAGATGAGCATCGACCTGACCCGGCCGCTGGTCACCTCCATGGGACAGCACGACCCGCTCGACGGCTATATTACCTGCAGCGAACTGCAGGCCACGGCCGGCGGGTTCGGTCTGTCGCCGCAGCCCGGCCTGGAGGCCGGGATCGCCGGTCTGGCCGCCATCTGCCGGGGCAGGGAATGGGTCACGGACGATCCGCTTGGAATCGGCGGCCTGTTGTGGGACGCCTGGCGGATCGCGCAGCTGACGGATATGGGCATCTTCAGGGACACGCAGCTGCTGGAGTCGGTTGTCGATGCGGCCTTGGCAGGCTTGGAGCTCTTCACGGGAGGCAACCCTTTGAAGAATCCGGCCGCATACCGCCTGGCCTTCCGCGAGCTGGGGCTCTCGATCGGGCTGAAGGGGGTTGTGCCGCTGCGGCAGTGGTCGGAGAAGAACCCGGAGTTGATCGTCCCGAAAAGCCCTCTGCAACGGAAGATCAAAACGCTCAGCGGGTATCTGACGCTGGCCGGGGAGATCGAGGGCTTCTGGCTGGAGGGGGGAAACCGGGAGGGCGAAACCTGGCGGGAACACCGGGAAATCAACATGGTAATGCTCGCCACCAGCCTGGCTCCCGACGCTTTTCTTTCGATTTGAGTATTCACGCATTTCTCGATCACAAGGTGGCCTGCCTGGCCTTCGCCCTGGAAGAAAAGAGCCATGTGAACATCATGAAAAACCGGCTGCTGGAACTGGGACTGCCGACCGGTCCCTGGCTGGCGGAGCTGAAACGGGAGATCTTGCGCGGAGAGCCCGACGACAAGCCCTTTCGGGCTTGGCGGGAGAAGCAGGAGTAAAACGAAAGCGATTTTGTTTGATATTGTGACGGAGATCCCGGAGGGGCATCGCCACCTTCGCGCCACGGTGACGCTGGGCGATGCGCCTTAACCCTTCAAGGCCAGAGAATTGTTCATATTTTGCTGTAAAAAATCGGCCTGAAATGTCACAATATAATTATATGGAAGCTAATATATGGCCAGGCAAAGGAGAGGTCATGTTCAAGGAAATCGAATTAAGCGAACAGGCT
Source organism: Deltaproteobacteria bacterium (assembly GCA_014380135.1). Classification (GTDB taxonomy): domain Bacteria; phylum Desulfobacterota; class Desulfuromonadia; order Geobacterales; family Pseudopelobacteraceae; genus JACRCG01. The sequence continues at coordinate 1,323 of JACMKN010000203.1, read as the reverse complement.
GAACAGTTGGGCGTAATTATCGAAATGCTCGCGGCAATAGCGGTGACTATCAGGGAAGCCTTTGTCCACCAGCAAAGCCGGTCATTGGAAGATATAGAGAACCAGTATCTGGACCTGAACGAGGAAATCGCTTTCGACGTGGTAATGGCCGACGATCTGGTGATCGGGAAATCTCTTGACGACAAGGAGACCATCTTTCGTTACCAGAAAATCCTGACGCATCTGCAGATGATAGACAAATCCTTGAAACTGCTGGCGGATGCGCTTCGAAAACAGATGAAGGATAGGATCCTGTTTTCCAACAAGGAAGTGGAGCAGATAATTATGCTGTTGGAACGCCAGGAAAACATACTCCGCACCCTGGCCGGGATCGTCCGGAACGGAGAGGGGGAACGTTTGGATGAGGTGAGCTATGAATGTAGCGAACTGGCCGGTTCCTGTCTCAAGTTCGCTACATCGTACGAGTCCTGCCTGGTTGAAGGGTTATGCACTACCGAATCCGCCCCGATCCTGCTGATGATCCTCAGCCGGATTCAGACACTTGTTCATAATGAGGTGGAGACTGTCAGACTGCTGGCCAGATGGATCTGGGACCGTGTCGCCGACGGCCCGCTTGAAAATCCGGCCGGACACCCTTCCTGATGACAGGCTTCGAAATCCTGTCGGTGGAATGCTCCCGCAACCGACCACCCATGCAATGGCAATCAGAAAACGACTTGAAGAAAACGGAGTGACGCCATGAACATAATGACAATCAATGGATTCCATGCAGTAATCGCCTACGATGAAGAGATAGACATGTTTCGCGGCGAATTCACCGGACTTAACGGCGGTGCGGACTTCTACGCAACAGACATCTCAAGTCTGCGCAGAGAAGGTGAAATCTCTCTGCGGGTGTTTCTGGATGCATGTCGTGAACGCGGAATAGAACCACGTAAACAATATTCCGGGAAGTTTAACCTCCGTGTTCCGCCTGATCTGCATGAACAACTTGCCGCACAAGCTGCTGCACACGGCAAAAGCATCAACGCATGGATACTCGACCTGCTTAAAGAACAGGCCGTGGCGCATGCTTGTTGACACTGCTGAAAATTCAGGGAGCACCCAACTTTGTTAGATTACTCAGCTCGTAGCCAGCGTGAGGATTACCCGGCTTGCAATTTCAGGACAGCGGAAATCTCCCGCTGTATATTTTTAGTATCGATACCCGCCCCCTGCAGCAGAGTCCCCCAAGTCTTTGACCCGTTTTTCACCTCAATATAGATCTGCCTGACGGGCTGTCTCGTCCTGGCGGCGATCACGGTGGCAATAATCAACTCCTGG
>JACMKN010000202.1 GCA_014380135.1 Deltaproteobacteria bacterium | reverse complement strand
GGTGGCCACCAGAGGCAGCTTCAGTTCCGCAGCCACCTCCATCAGGCGCTTGTTGACGACATCCTGCTCCGGGATGGTATTTTCCTGCAGTTCGATATAGTAGCGATCCGGAAACAGCTCGCTGTACCAGCGGGCGGTCGCGACGGCCTCCTCCATCCGTCCCCGGCCGCACTGCATGGCCACCTCCCCTTTCAGGCAGGCCGACAGGGCGATCAGACCCTCGGAGCGACCGGCCAGCAGTTCACGGTCGATGCGGGGGCGATAGTAAAAGCCCTCCTTGTAGCCGGCCGATGTCAGGTAGGAAAGGTTCTTGTAACCCTGCATATTCTCACAGAGCAGGACCAGGTGGTAGGCCGCATCGGATATGCCCTTGGCATCCCTGGAGAAGCGCGATTCGGGCGCAAAATAGAGTTCGCAGCCGATGATCGGTTTGACGCCGGCCTTCTTGCACTTGAGATAAAACTCAGCCGCCCCGAACATGTTGCCATGATCGGTGATAGCCACCGCCGGCATGTTCTGCTCCTTGGCCTTGGCGATCAGGTCATCAAAGCGGATGGCGCCGTCCAGCAGGGAATATTGGGTGTGAAGGTGGAGATGAACAAATGTGCTTAAGGGTGTGTTTTCAGCAAAAGCGGATGGTTCCATGGGGTACTGCCTCCCGGTATTTCAATAGGGGGGAATTATGCCTTATAGCAAGATATGGTGTCAAGCAATGGGAGGGGCTCAATATTTTGTACGTTGTTGTGAAGCTATTTTGGCACATGCATACTTCTACTGCCAATTCGTTCAAAAATAAGCAGGAGCAGTCGCATGACGTGCTCCCGCCCAATTAATTCATCAACTCCAATTGCTCTTACTTGCTTTCCTTTACAACCGTACCCTTAACCTTAAAAATATACCCGTTCAAGAGATAGGCCCAGAACCACCGCTCCTCAATTACCGGATCAGTCAGACATGTGCCTCCAAGCTTGGTAATTGCTTCTTTATAGGCATCGTTAAAACGAGCGTTTTGATTAATTGGAATAATATTGAACAGCATGATCCCTACTGCAGTCCCTTCAGATTCACCGAGTACCTTTGCATTTGTCATGTCACATTTCGGAAATCTCAGAGGATCGCTGACACAGCCCGCCACCAGCATTCCTGCCATTGCCAACAGAATAATCTTTTTCATAACACCATCCTTTCCCACTATTTAATTGGTCTTATCCAATTTACCCAGACATATAGCATTGAATTACATTTGAATAAACCTGATATTTTGGATCACACTGACCAGCCATGCTACTTGGAAATCAGGCAAAGGCGCTACGAAGCCCCGCCCACCTTGCGGGAAACGGGGCTTCGTAATTTCGTTATCGAAGGGGAACTACTTCTTGGCTTTCTTTGCAGCCGGCTTGGCTTGCGCTTTCTCAATATTCTTCCCGGCCGCCGCCAGCGCTTCCAGCATCGCCTCACCCATCCTGGTCGGACTGGTCGAGACGATTACACCGCATTCCTGCAGGATGCGGATCTTGTCTTCGGCCTTGCCCTTGCCGCCGGTGATAATCGCGCCGGCATGCCCCATGCGTTTGCCGGGAGGGGCGGTGACACCGGCAATAAAGGCCGCCACCGGTTTTTTCATGTTCTTTTTGATCCACTCTGCCGCCGCTTCCTCGGCGCCGCCGCCAATCTCGCCGATCATGAAAACCCCTTCGGTGTCCGGGTCCTGGTTGAAGAGGGTCAGGACGTCGATGAAGTTCATGCCGATGATCGGATCGCCGCCGATGCCGACGCAGGTGGACTGCCCCAGACCCACATCGGTCAACTGCTTGACCGCCTCGTAGGTCAGGGTGCCGCTGCGCGAGACGACGCCGATCTTGCCTTTTTTATGAATATGCCCCGGCATGATGCCGACCTTGCATTCACCGGGGGTGATGACGCCCGGGCAGTTGGGACCGACCAGTCTGGTCTTGCTCCCCTGCAGGATGGCCTTGACCGGTACCATGTCGCGCACCGGAATGCCTTCGGTGATGCAGACCGCCAGCTCAATGCCTGCGTCGGCGGCCTCCAGGATCGCATCGGCTGCGCCGGGAGGCGGCACGAAGATCATCGAAACATTGGCCTGGGTGTATTTTACGGCCTCGGCCACGGTGTTGAAGACCGGGATGCCTTCGATATGAATGCCGCCTTTGCCGGGTGTCACGCCAGCCACGATGTTGGCGCCGTATTCCCGGCACTGCTGGGTATGAAACAGGCCGCTCCGTCCGGTGATGCCCTGCACGAGAATTCTTGAGTTTTTATTGAGCAGTATTGACATAAATGCTGTCTCCATTTTGTCTGATTTCTGTAGGGGCAAATCTTGTATTTGCCCATGACGGGCTACCACAAGGATCACCCTTGCACGACCTATCCCAGCATCTTCACAATCCGCGCCGCCGCATCCCCCAGGTTGTCGCCGACCTGAACATTCAGGCCCGATTCACGCAACAGTTTCTTACCCTCTTCGACCTTGCTGCCGTCCATGCGGACTACGATCGGCAGCGTACAGTTGACCTCGCCGGCCGCCTCGATGATGCCGTGCGCAATCACGTCACAGCGCATGATGCCGCCGAAGATATTGACAAACACTCCCTTGACGTCGTGGTCCTGCAGAATGATCCGGAAAGCCTCGGCCACCTTTTCGCGGGTGGCTCCGCCCCCTACGTCCAGGAAGTTGGCCGGTTCGCCGCCGCACTCCTTGAGAACATCCAGGGTAGCCATGGCCAGACCGGCGCCGTTGACCAGGCAGCCGATCGAACCGGTCAGCTTGATGTAGGCCAGATCGTATTTGCCGGCGGTGATTTCCAGGGGATCAAGCTGGGAGTAGTCCATCATGTCCGGGTACTCACGGTGACGATAGACAGCATTGTCGTCGAAGGTGATTTTGGCGTCCATCGCCATCAGCCAGCCGGCCTTGGTGACCACCAGCGGATTGATCTCCACCAGCGCGCAGTCCTTTTCCTGGCTGGCACGATACAGGTTCATCAGCAGTTCGACGCAGTCCTCGCAGACCGATCCGGTCAATCCCAGCGCCAGGGATATCTTGCGGGCCTGATAGGGTCGCAGTCCGGTGAAGGGATCGATCTGGAGCGTGTGGATCTTTTCAGGGCTCTTGCTGGCCCCCTCTTCGATATCCATGCCACCCTCGGCCGAGGCGATCAGGATATAGCGCGAGGTTTCACGGTCGAGTGTGATCGAAAGGTAGAATTCGCGGGCGATCTCGACCGCTTCTTCCACCAGG
>JACMKN010000201.1 GCA_014380135.1 Deltaproteobacteria bacterium | reverse complement strand
GCCGCTTTGTGGCGCCCAAAGCGGCCGAGGATGCACTGGCCGCCATCAGGCGACATCCGCTCGGCGCCAATGCCGCCCTGATCGGAACGGTTGAAGCCGCTCCGGCGGGTCGGGTCCGGATGGAGACTGCGGTTGGCGGTCTGCGGTCGGTCGAGATGCTCTCCGGGGAACAGCTGCCGCGAATCTGTTAAATGGCCGCTGACAGATGGATTATGAGAGGTTTTGTTCATGGTCAAGGAAAAGACCCCGGTAACTGCCGCCGTGCGGATGCTGCGGACCGAAAAGGTGTATTATACAGACCATCTTTACACATATCAGGAAAAGGGAGGTACTTCGGCCTCTTCCCGTGAACTGGGACTGGATGAACACGCCGTCATCAAGACACTGGTGATGGAGGATGAAAGCCGGCAGCCGCTGGTCGTTCTGATGCACGGCGACCGGCAGGTGTCCACACGGGAACTGGCCCGCACCATCGGCGCAAAGCAGATTTCTCCCTGCAGCCCGGATACGGCCCATAAACACTCAGGCTACATGGTGGGTGGGACCTCACCCTTCGGGACACGGCGCCAGATGCCGGTCTATATGGAAGAAAGCATAGCCGGTCTGTCAAAAATATACATTAATGGCGGCAAGCGCGGGTACCTGGTCGGGATGGAACCGGCCGAATTGATTAGAGTTCTGAAGCCGACAATGGTAACGGTCGGCATCAGCTAGAAAGGAATCAATATGATCAGAAAAGCGCAAATAGGGGATGTAAAAGATATTCAGAAGCTGTTGATGACCTTTGCGAATCGGGGCGACATGCTTTCTCGTTCGCTGTCGGAAATCTATGAGTCGCTGCGTGATTTTTATGTATGCGAGGAAGACGGCAAACTGTTGGGAACAGCTGCACTGCATATCGTTTGGGATGATCTGGCCGAGGTGCGGTCGGTGGCTGTTTCTGAAGAGGCTGGCCGCAAGGGCATCGGCAGTCTGCTTGTGCAGGCCTGCATCAATGAAGCCCGCCAGATCGGCCTCAACCGGGTCTTCTGCCTGACCTACAAGCCGCTGTTTTTTGGCAAACACGGATTCCGCCTGGTGGATAAGGCGGAACTGCCGCACAAGGTCTGGGGTGACTGCATCAAATGTGCAAAATTTCCCGATTGTGACGAAAACGCCATGATCCTCGATCTGTAATTACATCCCCACCTATTTTCCCCATCTCCCTGAACAAAAAAAACGCCTCCGAAAGGGGGCGTGTCATCGAGAAGGTTCTATAGAGTCCGGTTGTCTAAATGTAGTACATGACGCGGGGATCAGTTTCTTTCTTTATGCCCATTTCATGGGCGCGTTGGCAGAGGGTCTGCAGCGTCTGGCCGGCAAAAAGCTGGTTAAGAAGCGTATTGGCTTCTTCCCAGACAGTCTGGGTGATGCATTTGCCTTCAAAGGGGCATTCCTCTTTGCGTTTGCGCTTTTTAGGGGTTACTCCGGCGCAGTCAACCAACAGCACATCCTGTTCGGTGGCGTTAAGAATCTCGAGGACGGTGACCTGGTCAGGGCTTTTTGCAAGACAGTAGCCCCCCTTGGGACCACGCTTGCTTCTGAGGATTCCGGCCCTTTTCAGGTTCTGGAAAATCTGCTCCAGATAGCGAGGGGATATCTGCTGCCGTCTTGAAATGTCCTGGATCTGGGCTGGCGCGCTTCCGCAGTTATAGGCAATATCAAACATGGCCCGCAGGCCGTATCTGCTTTTGGTTGAGAGGCGCATACATTCCTCCGGTTGGGATGACAACGGCGCGATGATTACTGAATCACACTGTGGCTGTCAAGATAATAAACATTAATCGGCATGATTCTACAGGGAAAATGGTGGAGATAATGCCTGCCGGCAGTATCTACCTGCCTGTGCGGGCCACCGTGATCACAATGACAGAGCTGGCGCCGGCCCTTTTAAGCTCCTTGGCACACTCGTCGACGGTGCTGCCGGTGGTCATTACGTCGTCCAGCAGCAACAGGCGTTTCCCTGTTATATCGGCAGGCCTGGCGGGTGTGAAGGCGCCCTTGACGTTATTCCTGCGCTCATCTGCTGAGAGCTCGATCTGGGGTTCCGTCTGACGATTTCTGACAAGACCGTTTGGCAGCATCGGTATCGACAGACTGGCCGAAAAAATGTCGCCCAGAAGCACCGCCTGATTGAAGCCGCGGTTTCGCAGGCGCGAGCGGTGCAGCGGTACCGGGATGATGGCATCCGGTGCCAGTTCCTTTATGAAACCGGTCAAACCCTCCAGCGCCAGCAGTGCCAGCGGACGGCGCAGATGTGTTCTGTGCTGGTATTTGAACGAGTGAATCATATCGCGGGCCGCGCCTTCATAAAGCAGGTGTGCCCGAGCGCAATCGAAATGCGGTGGATGGGTCAGGCACTGTCCGCAGGTGTGATCGTCTCCAACTCCTGCAAAGGGAATTCCGCAGACCGTGCAATGTGGTGAAATGACAAGCGGCAGACGTTCACGGCAGTTCGGGCAGATATGGATTTCAGCGGCATCCGGAATGAACGAGCGGCAGATGTGACAGAGGGGCGGAAAGAGGAAGTCGAGCAGGGCTGATTTAATATGCTTCATACTACATTGTTGTCATTACTGAAAAACCTGCCAGGTTTTTGAAAACCTGGCAGGTTGGATCCACTCCGTTAAAAACCGAGATCGGCATTGACCACGAAGCGACTCGACCTCTTTCCGGCACTTCTGCTCGTGGGTCCAGTATACAAGTTCCTCGGTTGTTCCCATGATTTCCTGTTTTACCGTTTAACTGATTTGACTGACTTGATGAAAACCGGTGTTTCCGGCAGGTTCTGGAAAACCATGTTGGCATTCTGGGTCTTGACCGAGACGATCCTGTCGACCACATCCATCCCCTCTATAACCTTGCCGAAAACGGCATAGCCGGCGCCATCCGGGCTGGGACGATTGAGCATGCTATTGTTCGCGACGTTGATGAAAAACTGGGAGGTAGCGCTGTCGGGCGCCGACGTTCTGGCCATGGCGATCGTGCCTCGGTCGTTTTTCAGGCCATTGGCAGCTTCATTCTTGATGGAGGCCCTGGTCGGTTTCTGCTTGCGATCGGCGGTAAAACCGCCGCCCTGGGCCATGAAACCGGGGATGACACGGTGGAAGATGGTATCATTGTAAAAACCGCTGGCGGCATACTCCAGAAAGTTCTTGACGCTGATGGGAGCGTCCTTTTCAAAAAGTTCGATTTTGACACTGCCCAGACTGGTCTCCATCACGACAATCGGGTTCTTTTTTGCTTCGGCGCAGGCGAACCCGGCCAGCAGGCAAACTACAGCAACAGCACTCAGCAATTTCTTCAGCATGATAACCTCCGGATGTGATTAATGCTGACGACTATACGGGAAGATACGCGTAGTGATCAACAACTAATTCTCTACTGTTGCAGGGAACGTTACAGTTGCCGGTCCGGCCGCTTACTGCGCCGCCCGTACCAGTTCCGCCAGGCAGGCGATAAATGCCGGAGAGCTGTTCAGAGCCTCGCTGCGGCGGAAGTCGCTGATGCCCAGAGCAGTCGCTTCTTCTCTGTACTGGATGTCGATTTCGTAGAGAGTCTCGATGTGATCTGAGACAAAGGAGAGCGGCACCATCAGCAGCTGTCTGCAGCCGGCAGAGGCCAGTTCGGCAATCTTGGCCTCCGTGGAGGGTTCCAGCCACTTGACCGGGCCGGCGCGGGACTGGAAAGCCAGATGGTGCGAGATGCCGCCGAAACGTTCCATAGTCAGCCGTACCGTGGTGCGGATGTGGTCGAGGTAGGGGTCGCCGGAGTCGATGAACGACTGCGGCAGGCCGTGGGCCGAGAAGACCAACTGCACCTGGCTGCGGTCGGCAAATCCTGCCAGTCCCAGTTCAATCTTTTCCGCCAGGGCTGCAATATAGAACGGCTGATCATGGAAATTGCGAATGTAACTCAGGTCGAGTTTCATGCCGGATTGGATCAGCACCCGCTCCAGTTCATTGATGCTGGAACCGACCGTGGCGCGGGAGTAGTGCGGATAGAGCGACAGGGCGATGACCCTGCTGATCCCAGCGCGCCTGATGGCGGCCAGGGCCTCAACGGTGTCCGGTTTCCAGTAGCGCATCGCCACAAAACAGCGGTAGTTGTTGCCCAGCGCCTTTTCCAGCTCCTCCGCCTGCTGCTGCGTCAATTCGCGAATCGGTGACTTGCCGCCGATCTTCCTGTAATATTCGGACACTTTTTTTGAGCGACGGCGCGAGATGAAGCGGGCGATGATCGGCTGCAGGAAAGCCGGACCGATGCGGATGATGTCACGATCGGAGAAAAGGTTGTAAAGGAAAGGCTGGATGGCTTCCAGCGAATCCGGCCCTCCCATCTGGAGCAGCAGCACGGCGGTTTTATCTGACATATCTCAGGCCCTTATCATGACCAGCAGCATTTTGAAAGCCTTGACCGCTTTCAACTCATGGGGAATGTTGGCCGGCATGATGATCATCTGCCCGGCCGCAACGGTATGCGGCTCGCCATTGATCGTGACTTCCGCCTCGCCGTCCACGATCTGCACAAAGGCGTCATAAGGTACGGTGTGCTCGCTCAGGCCCTGTCCGGCCCCGAAAGAGAATATCGTCACCGTCCCGATCTTCTTGTCGATCAGGGTCTTGCTGACCACCGAGCCGTCATGATATGCCACAAGTTCGCTCATTGTCAGCGCTTTTCCGATTAGTTCCATAGTTTCCTCCCTGTCCACCCAAGAATACATTCAACTGCATAATAGTGCCGGTTCGTCGCAGAGGCAACTGTTTATAATAGAAAAAAGGCCGGAAGCTTTTGCTCCCGGCCTTTGATATTTTAGCGGTGGTAACGTCGAACTTTTATAAAAGCGGCGTCATCCAATTACATCATTCCGCCCATTCCGCCCATGCCACCCATGCCACCCATGCCGCCAGGCATGCCGCCTCCCCTGCCGCCGTCATCTTTCGGTTTCTCGGCGATCAGCGCCTCGGTGGTCAGCATCAGACCGGCGATGGAAGCTGCGTTCTGCAGTGCACTGCGGGAAACCTTGGTCGGGTCGATGATGCCGGCCTTGATCATATCAACGTACTCATCGGCAGCAGCGTCGTATCCAAAGGCATCTTTGCCGTTCTTGACCTTGTCAACTACGATCGACGCGTCGATCCCTGCATTTTCTGCAATCTGGCGAATTGGCGATTCAAGGGAGGTCCTGATCACATTTACGCCGAACTGCTGCTCGTTTACCAGCTTGAGGCCGTCCAGAGCAGACAGGGCACGGATGTATGCTACGCCGCCACCAGGGACGATGCCCTCGTCAACAGCTGCGCGGGTTGCGTGCAGTGCATCTTCCACGCGGGCTTTTTTCTCTTTCATTTCAACTTCGGTCGCTGCGCCGACTTTGATAACGGCTACGCCGCCAACCAGTTTGGCCAGACGCTCCTGGAGTTTTTCCTTGTCATAGTCGCTGGTGCTTTCTTCAGCCTGGGCACGGAGCATCTTGACGCGGCCCTGGATAGCATCTTCCTTGCCATTGCCGTCGATGATGGTGGTGTTGTCCTTGTCGATCGTGATGCGCTTGGCCTGGCCCAGCATGTCGATGGTGGTCTGGTCGAGCTTGAAGCCGACTTCTTCGGAAATGACCTGGCCACCGGTCAGGATGGCGATGTCTTCCAGCATGGCTTTACGGCGATCGCCGAAGCCGGGTGCTTTAACGGCACAGACGTTCAGGACGCCGCGCAGTTTGTTGACAACCAGAGTTGCCAGAGCTTCTCCATCGATGTCTTCAGCGATGATCAGCAGTGGACGGCCGGATTTGGCGCTCTGCTCCAGAACCGGAAGCAGGTCCTTCATGTTGGAGATCTTCTTGTCGTGGATCAGAATCATGACGTTCTCGATGGAACATTCCATGCGCTCCGGATCGGTCACGAAGTAAGGGGAGAGGTAACCGCGGTCGAACTGCATACCTTCGACGGTCTCCAGTGTGGTTTCCATCGCTTTGGCTTCCTCGACGGTGATGACGCCTTCCTTGCCGACTTTTTCCATAGCTTCGGCAATGATGTCGCCGATGGTCTTGTCGTTGTTGGCGGAGATAGTGCCGACCTGGGCGATTTCCTTGTGGTCCTTGATCGGCTTGGAGATCTTCTTCAGCTCGGCTACGATGGCCTCAACAGCCTTGTCGATGCCGCGCTTGATTTCCATCGGATTGTGGCCGGCAGCAACCAGTTTCGAACCCTGCTTGTAGATGGCCTGGGCCAGAACGGTTGCAGTGGTGGTGCCGTCGCCGGCAACGTCGGAGGTCTTGGAAGCGACTTCCTTGACCAGTTGGGCGCCCATGTTCTCGAACTTGTCGTCCAGTTCGATCTCTTTGGCCACGGTTACGCCGTCTTTGGTGATCAGCGGTGAGCCATAGGATTTGTCGATGACGACGTTGCGCCCCTTAGGTCCCAG
>JACMKN010000024.1 GCA_014380135.1 Deltaproteobacteria bacterium | reverse complement strand
AACGACGAAGGGGAAGAGGGGGTCGTCAGTCTGGAGACGATGCTGCGCGGAACTTGCGACAAGAAGCGTCTGCTGGACCTGGTGGAAAACTTCGTCCTCTTCGCCGACACCCAGGGGGGAACGCAGAAACTCCTCGCCAAAAATCACCAATTCCTCGGTGTCAACAGCGCCGTGGCAGCGGTAGGAAATATTCGGGAGAACCAGGGGCGGCTCGGCGTTTTCTGGCACACTCAGGGGAGCGGCAAGAGCTATTCGATGGTTTTCTTCGCTCAGAAGGTGCTGCGCTCTCTGCCCGGCAATTGGACCTTCCTGATCGTCACCGACCGGCAGGAGCTGGACGGGCAGATTTACAAGAACTTTGCCGGTTGCGGGGTGGTGACCGAAGAGGAAAAGCGCATCCATGCCCGGAGCGGCGAGCATCTGCGGGAGCTGCTGCAGGAGGACCACCGTTACGTATTCACCCTGATCCAGAAGTTCCGCACCGATAAGGGGGCGGCCTATCCCCTGCTCTCGGAGCGCTCCGACATCATCGTCATCACCGACGAGGCTCACCGCAGCCAGTACGACATCTTTGCCCTCAACATGCGCAACGCCCTGCCCAACGCCGCCTTCATCGGTTTCACCGGTACCCCTCTGATGGCCGGAGAGGAGCTGACCCGCAAGGTCTTCGGCGACTACGTCAGCATCTACAACTTCCGCCAGTCAGTGGACGACGGCGCTACGGTGCCGCTCTTCTACGAAAACCGCATCCCCGAGCTTCAGCTTACCAATGAGAATCTGAACGAGGAGATGGAGGCGCTGCTGGAGGAGGCCGAGCTGGACGAAGCCCAGGAGCGGCGGCTGGAGCGCGAATTTGCCCGCGAGTACCACCTGATTACCCGCGACGAACGGCTGGAACGGGTGGCGCAGGACGTGGTCAGTCACTTCCTGGGACGGGGTCAGATGGGCAAGGGGATGTTCATCGCCATCGACAAGCTGACCGCCGTGCGGATGTTTGAAAAGGTGCGGGCCTACTGGCAGCGGGAGATTCTGCACCTTGAAGACGAATTGTCTGTTGCACCGGTAGAGACGCATTGCAATGCGTCTCTACCAACCAATGCGTCTCTGCGCAATGTCACCATACGCGAGAAACTGGAATTCATGCGGAAGGCCGACATGGCGGTGGTGGTATCCCAATCCCAGAACGAGCTGGAATTGTTCCGGGAAAAGGGGATCGATTTCAAGCCGCATCGCCTGCGTATGATCCGCGAAGACCTGGAGAAAAAGTTTAAGAACCCGGACGACCCCTTCTGCCTGGTCTTTGTCTGTGCCATGTGGATCACCGGCTTCGATGTGCCGAGCTGCAATACGATCTATCTGGACAAACCGATGAAGAACCACACCCTGATGCAGACCATCGCCAGGGCCAACCGGGTCTTCCGCGATAAGGTCAACGGCGTGATCGTCGATTATGTCGGGGTCTTCCGCAACCTGCAGAAGGCGTTGGCGGTCTACGGTACCGGTTCCGGCGGCGGAGCCGGTGAAGGCGAATGCCCGGTACAGGCCAAGGCGTTCCTGGTGGCCAAGCTGCGGGAGAAGATCGCCGAGACCGAAGAGTTCTGCCGCCTGCGCGGCAGCGACCTGCATGTCATTCAGGCTGCCTCCGGCTTCGATCTGGTGAAGCTCCTCGACGATGCGGTCGAGGGGATTCTGGTCAGTGTGGAGTCAAAGCGGACCTTCCTCGCCCTGGCAGCGCTGGTGAACCGGCTTTTCAAAGCGATCCTTCCCGATCCGGCGGCCGGTGAGTTCGGCTCGCTGCGCAAGCTGATTACGGTCATTGCCGAAAAGATCTGCTCTCTCGATCCGGAGGTGGACATCTCCGAGGTTATGGCGAAGGTTGAAACTCTCCTGGACGATTCGGTGGCTGCCGAGGCCTATGTCATTGCCAACGCCGATAAACCGGTCTGGGAACGGCAGCATGATCTGTCAAAGATCGATTTCGAGGCGCTGCGCAAAAGGTTTGAAGGCGGCAGAAAGCGCACCGAGATCGAGCGGCTGCGGGCGGCCCTGGAGCTGAAGGTGCGGGAGCTGGCAACCCTCAACCGGACCCGTCTGGATTATCTGGAGCGCTTTCAGCGGCTGATCGCCGCATACAACAGCGGCGCTTACAACGTCGAGGCCATGTTTGCCGAACTGATGAGATTTGCCGAGGCCCTGAACGCCGAAGAACGGCGCCACATGACCGAAAATCTGACCGAGGAAGAGTTGGCCCTTTTCGACCTTTTGACCAAACCGGAAATGGAGTTGACAGTCCAGGATCGGGATCAGGTCAAGCAGGGGGCCAAGACTCTGCTGGAGCGGCTCAAACAGGAAAAGCTGGTCATCGACTGGCGCAAGCGGGAGCAGACCCGCGCCGCGGTGCGCCAGATGATCGAGATGGCGCTGGACGAGTTTCTGCCGCGGACCTATATCAAGGAGATCTACGAGCAGAAATGCGAACGGGTCTACCAGCATGTCTATGACGCCTATGCCGGTCAGGGGCGGAGTGTGTACGGCCAACAGTTCAATAAATCATGTCAGGAGGTATAGCAATGCGCATTGGACACGGTTACGATGTCCACCGTCTGGTGGAAGGCAGAAAACTGATCATGGGGGGGGTGGATATCCCCTGGGAGAAGGGCCTCTTGGGGCATTCCGACGCCGATGTGCTGCTGCACGCCATCGCCGACGCCATTCTGGGAGCCATCGGCGAGGGAGACATCGGCCGGCATTTCCCCGATACCGACCCGGCTTTCAAGGGGGCCGACAGCCTGAAGCTGCTGGAGCATGTGGGTAAACTGGCTGCAGAACGGGGCTACTGTCTCGGCAACCTGGATGCAACTATCATCGCCCAGAAGCCCAAGATGGCTACTCACATCCCAATCATGTGCGAAAATATCGCCAGAGTGCTGAACACCACGGTCGGGCAGGTCAACGTCAAGGCCACCACCGAAGAGGGGCTGGGGTTTAGCGGCAGCGGTGAAGGGATCTCGGCCCATGCGGTCGTTTTGATGACTTCCGCGAAATAAAGACAAAAAAACCTCCGGGGGGTCAGAAAACCCCGGAGGTTTTTACAGTCATCCAACCAAACTTCCGAATTATAACCCCTTCAATGCCATCTCTTCCACGATCTCTTTCTGCTCAACATTGAGCGCTTCCGGAATATGCACTCCGATCTTGACGTACAGATCGCCCTTGGAGTTGGAGCCCAGCGGCTTGATGCCGCATCCTTTCAGGCGGATCTTGGTGCCGGGCTGGATACCGGCCGGCACCTTGATGCGCTTGTCGCCGTCCAGGGTCGGCACATCCAGCGATGTGCCCAGGCAGGCGGCGCTGAAGGTGATCGAGCGGTCAACCAGCAGGTCGCCGCCGTCGCGGGTGAAGACCGCATCGCCCAGTACCCGCAGGATCAGAAACAGGTCGCCGGCCGTACCGCCCCCCTCACCCTGAGCGCCCTTGCCGGTGATACGGATCTTGCTGCCGTTGTCGACGCCGGCCGGAATTTTGACCTTCAACTCCTCGCGCTGGCCGTTGCGGCGAAAGGCGATCTGTTTTTCGGCGCCCAGGGCGGCATCCCGAAAGCTGACGGTGATCTCCATTTCGTGATCGCCCCCCCGCTGGGGCCCGGCGCGGAAACCGCCCCGTCCGCCCCCCCGGCCGAAAGAACCGCCGAACAGGCGCGAGAAGATGTCCTCTGCTCCGGCTCCGCCGCCCCCTCCCATATCCTTGTAGGCATTGCCAAAGTCAAAGCCGCGGAAGATGTCCTCCTGGCTGTACTGCTGGTGGAATCCGCTGGAGCCGAAGGTGTCGTACTGTTCCTTCTTCTTGGGATCGGAAAGGACGGCGTAGGCCTCGTTGATCTCCTTGAACTTGTCCTCGGAGGATTTGTCATTCGGATTGCGGTCGGGGTGATACTTGACCGCCAGCTTGCGGAAGGCTTTCTTGATCTCGTCGGCCGAAGCCCCTTTTTCGATCCCCAGCGCCTTGTAATAATCGGTTTGTGCCATCTTGGTATACGTCCTTTCTGTCCGGAAAATTAACACCGAACTGTAAGCCCTGTTGAGTCCGCTGTCAACGGAGTTGTACCTGGTTCATCGAAGGGAAACAACTTGTATTGATGGTGGCAAATGACTGGATTACCAGAATTGACACAAGTTATCAAATTTGCTAACCTCACTTCTATGAACTACATCATCGAATATTTCCATGCTCGCGTACAGGCTGAGATTGAATCCTGGCCTGACGGCATTCTTGCCGATTATGCACGAATTCTTGAGCTGCTGATGGAGTTTGGGCCAAACCTGCGCATGCCGCACTCACGGGCAATGTTGAAGGAGGTCCAAAATGGCTGATTTGAAATATCAACCGGTAACTCATGACCACAATGCATTTCTTGAAAAAGCCAAAAAACGGGAAGGCTTCAAGAAAGCATATGAAGATTTGGAAGAGGAATATACCTTGGCAAAAAAGATGCTTGCTGCCCGCGCGCGTGTGGGCCTTTCGCAGGAAGCTGTTGCAGAAAAAATGGGAACAACAAAGAGTGCGGTATCCAGACTGGAAGCAGTCGGAAAACACGCCCCCTCCCTAACCACACTCAAAAAATATGCTCATGCGGTTGGCTGCCATCTTGAAATAAAATTTGTTCCTGAGCATGCCCAACGTCTGCTGGCCAATACCGCTGCGCTCAGCCCGGAAGATCTTAACGATAGCACCAGTTTGGTGGAGGAAGATCCGGAAACTTTCGGTAAATCCGTCGCCGGGCTGAATCGGGAATTGGGCTTGAAGATTCTGGGTGGTTGCTGCGGGACCGACAACCGGCATATCAGGTCGTTGGCCGCACAGCTTGCAACAGGGATGAACAAGAATGAGAAAAAAGGGGCTGATTAATAATGTTATCCGTCTGTAGTGCGGCATGAAATACATCCAGAACTTCAAAGGCAGAAGCTACGGTTTCGCGGACCTTAAGACTCTGCTGGCCAAGGCGTCGCCGCTGCGGTCGGCGGATGAGCTGGCCGGCATTGCCGCTGTTTCGGAAGAGGAGCGGGCCGTGGCCCAATGGCTGCTGGCGGATCTGCCGTTGACGACGATTCTGGTGGAACCCTTGATTCCGCCGGAGCAGGACGAGGTCAGCCGGCTGATTGATGAGTCCCATGACCGGGACGCCTTCGCCCCGCTCTCTTCCTTGACGGTGGGGGAGTTGCGCGAATGGCTTTTGAGCGATAGCACCTCGGATGCGGAAATCGCCGCGGTTCGCTGGGGGCTTACGCCTGAAATGGCGGCTGCGGTTTCCAAAATCATGCGCAACCAGGACCTGATCGCGGTGGCCAGACGCTGTTCGGTGACCACCCGCTTCCGCAACACCATCGGTCTACCCGGCCGACTCTCCACGCGGCTGCAGCCCAATCATCCCACCGACGATCCCCGCGGCATCGCCGCCAGCGTGCTGGATGGGCTGCTTTACGGCAGCGGCGACGCGGTCATCGGTATCAACCCGGCCACGGACAGCCCCAGGAACGTGGAAGGCCTGCTGCACCTGCTGGACGACATCATCCAGCGCCATGAAATCCCCACCCAGTCCTGCGTGCTGGCCCACGTCAGCACCACCCTGGAACTGATGCGGCGCGGTGCTCCGGTGGATCTGGTGTT
>JACMKN010000200.1 GCA_014380135.1 Deltaproteobacteria bacterium | reverse complement strand
GTCGCTGCAGCGCCAGCTGGTTTTTACGTTCTGTTGTCTTGAATGTCATGTAGTCCTTTTCTTCCAGCTCGAAGAGTTGTTTTCTGAAGCGATTCGTAAGCTCATACCAGTTGTTGATCCTCATGCTGAATCGACTTTCTTCGGGATAGCGCAAGGTATCCAAAATGGTCTGGATCGCAAAATAGTAGCGGACTGCGTTGCGCTCGATCGAACCGCGCGGCCCACCGATATGGACCGGCTTGCCGCTTTTGTCCGTTCCGGTCACGGTGAAGCCAACTTTTTGCCGGCCGAGTGTTGCAAAATAGGCCTTTGCCGCGAGGCGCAGAGCAGCACTGTCGCTGTATTCATAACTGACATGGACAAAAGTTTTTCCCCCGTTAAGGGGCAGGGCCTCGAACCTCATCCTGTGGTTCTTCGTGCCGAAAGGGCCAGTATCGGCACTAAGTATGATATCCAGATAGTCCTGCCGCTGATCAACTTTTTGGTAGCGGTAAAGGACTTGCCGCGTGTCTTCAGGCGGTTGATATATTTTACGGCCTACGTAAAAAGTGAGCAGGACGGCGCCCGGCACTTCGCTGTAGGTGCACGCCTTGATATTAGGGTGGAGGGATACGATGTCGCACCAGTTGGCCGGAACCTTGAGTACGTTGACAACGGTGTCGAAGGGATAATTGAAGATCCCGTAGACATCCACATGCACTCTGTTGTTTAACTCGGAAGACTCCAGAAAGAGAGGAAGGCCGAAGCTGTTCTTCTCCAGCTTTGCCTTGTTCCTGTGATAGGTTTCGAGCAGGGATGCTTCGGCCGCTGAAGCGGAACCGGCAGAAAACAGCACCGCAACTGCAACCATGAACAGGAAAATAATCGAAAGGTTTCTGACACTATGTCTTTGATTCAATTCGCTCGCTCCCACCGTAATGAACCCGATTTTATTCCAATTTCAAATCAAAGATGAAATCAAGGCGGCGAGGATTGAGGCGACGAAGGCGTACAGACAGTACGTTGAGGAGCCGAAGACGAGCCAACGAAGATAGCGCTTTGATTTGGAACTGGAATTACAACCATCGGATGAATAAATTAACAAACCACTCCAGGATCTTTTGAAACAAGGGTCTTTTCTTCCACTCATTCAATTGAATCCGCCTGGAATCCGCAAGATCCCTGACAAACATTCCCTCCATTTCGGCGGCAAACTCCTTATTCAGTACAACCGCATTCACCTCGTCATTGTTTAGCAAGCTCAAAAAGTCCATGTTGGTTGAGCCGACTGTAGACCAGACATTGTCAACCACTGCGGTTTTCGCGTGCAGCAGTGCTGTGCTGTGCTCGTATATCTTGACTCCCGACTTCAGGAGCCTGGAATAATAGTGTCTCTGGGCATACAGCGCCAACCGGGAATCGGTAATCCCGGGCAGGACTATCTTTACGTCAACACCGCGCCTGGCGGCATCAGTAAGGGCCTTTATTATCTGGTCGTCAGGGATAAAGTAGGAATTCGTCATGTGGATCGAATTCTCTGCAAAAACGATGGCCGACACATATACAATAAAAGGGATTCTGTTGCTCTGTCCCGGAGTACTGCCGACAACCCGCACCAGGGCATTACCCTTGTCTTTCAACAAGCCGGAAACATTCTCCTGCGCTTTTCCGGCGGGAGAGGACTTGGTTGACGCACCGGCAGCGCCTGTCGGGGCCGGGACAGGGAAATAGTTGCGTCCGGAAAGCTTCGGTCCCTTCTGCTTCTTCCAGGTGTCGAGAAAGAGCTTCTGGAACTCGGCCACGGCCGGGCCTTGAATTTGAACATCAGTGTCACGCCAGTGAATTGGTGCTGTTTTGCTTCGTTTCCGCTTGAGGGGACTGCTCGAATAAACCTTGCTGATGTTGATGCCACCCATGATGGCGACTTTGCCGTCGACAATCAAAATCTTGCGGTGGTCCCGGTGTGTCAGGCCCCATTTTTCCCGGGCCTCCAGCGGATTTACCGGATTAAATTCGACAACCTGAATCCCCCCGTCGCGCAGGCGCTGGAAAAAAGCAACGGGGGTCTTCATGCTGCCCATGCTGTCATAGATCAGATTTACCTGGACGCCTCCCGCCTGTTTTTGAAGCAACAGATCGGCAAATTTACGCCCGGTTTCATCATCTTCAATTATATAGCTTTCAAGGTTGATATGGTCTCTGGCACTCTTTATAACTTTGAACATTGCGGCATAGGTGGCCTGACCGTCGGCCAGCAGTGTGACTTTGTTCCCCTTCGTCAGCGGACTTTCGGTGACCGATTCTATCACGGCAGTGTGGCGTTCCAGAATGTCCGTAGGGTCGACCGACCGCTTCAGCCGTTCCATGATAGCCTTGCTTTGTTGGGGAGACAGCAGCCCGTCGGACGAAACGATTTGACGAGGTTTCTTTGCAGTCGGCGCCTCGTCAATCACTTCAGATACATTCGGCAAGGCCGCACTTCCGTTCCTGATGCTCAGGATTGATGCGGACAGGATCAATAAAATTAAAAGCCTTACGATTTTCATATGCCTGATTTACCGGTAGAAATTTTGCTCCACGCTTCTTGCTTCCGCCTATTTTAGCCGGGCCTCGACCGCTTTCCAGTCAATGTTCTTGAAAAATGCCTCGATATAATCGGCCCGTTTCAAACCGTAATCGAGCATGAAGGCATGTTCAAATACATCCATGACCAGTATCGGCATGCAGCCCGCCGGATGCCCCTGATCATGCTCATTGATCCAGAAGTTAAAGAGTCTGCCGCTGACATTATCCTGGTACAGAACCACCCAGCCAATCCCGCGCATGGCTCCCGTTGCCCTGAAATCCTTTTGCCATGCCTCGATGCTGCCGAAATCCTCGATTTTTTTACGCGCAAGCCGGCTGTTGATATCAACTGCCCCATTGCCCCCCAGATTGTCAAAATAATACTCGTGCAGGCGCATGCCGTTGAATTCCCAGCCGAGCCGCCGTTTCAGTTCCGCAAACTCGGGATTGGCAGCCTTTCCATCTTTCAGCAACTGCTCAAGGATATCCAGCACCTTGTTGGTGTTGGTCACATACCCCTGATAGAGGGTGAAGTGGTTGTTCAGCAGCGCCTCGCTGAAACCCGCCATGCCGATAAGCCTTGCATAATCTTTTGCCGTGTAAGCCATGATGCTTCTCCTTTTTTGTTTGTTGGTGTGATTAATTGAAAGGCGTTGCCCATGAAAAGAGCACCCCTTTCCGCCGGATATTACCTGCCTGTCAATACCATTCTGTCAGAGCTTTTTGGCCACCGCCCGGGCGGCGGTCACGACCGGGTCCCAGACCGGTGAAAAGGGTGGAGCGTAGCCCAGGTCAAGGTTGATCATCTCCTCCACCGTAAAACCGGCCTGCAGGGCGGTTGCCACGGTGTCTATCCGCTTGGCCGAACCTTCCATCCCGACGATCTGTCCTCCCAGCAGGCGGCCGCTGCCTCTCTCGGCCAGCAGCTTTACGGTTATGTCCCCGGAGCCGGGATAATATCCCGCCCTGGTGCGACTCTTGATTACGGCACTGACATGTTCAAGGCCCAGCGCCGCAATTTCCTGCTCCTGGAGGCCGGTACGCGCAACCTCCACGTGACATATTTTAGTGACGGCTGTTCCCGTTACCCCGGGAAACGTGGCGTAGCCGCCGCCCAGGTTGATGCCCGCCACCCGCCCCTGACGGTTGGCGACGGTGCCGAGGGCGACATAGAAGGGTCTGCGGCTGATCAGATGAAACGATTCGGCGCAATCCCCGGCCGCCCAGATACCGGGGGTTCCGGTTTCCATCCGCTCGTTCACCCGGATCGACCCTTTTTCTCCAAGGGGGATGCCGGCCGCCGCGGCCAGCGCCGTGTTGGGGCGCACTCCCAGGCCGAGGATCACGATGTCGGCCGGCAGGTTGCGCTTGTCGGTGACGATCCCGGTCACCTTGCCGGCCTTTGTCTCGAACTCGGTCAGTTCTTCATCCAGGTAGAGGGTAACGCCCACATCCCGCAGTGCCTGGGACACCAGTGCCCCCATGTCCTCATCGAGGGTCCCCATCACCTGAGGTGGCCTGCTGATCAGGGAAACTTCCAGGCCATTCATCACCAGGGCTTCCGCCATCTCCAGGCCGATGTAGCCGCCGCCGACGACGACCGCTCTTTTTATGTTCCCCTTGTCGAGACGGCTGCGAATTTCCATGCCGCTTGCGAGGGTGTTTACCCCGCAGATATCGACGGCATCGGCACCGGGCAGGTCCGGACAGATCGGAGCAGCTCCGGTGGCAATCAGGAGCTGGCCATATGACTCCCACCTTGATTTGCCGCTTTTCAGATCGCGGACATGCACCCTTCTCTTAGCCGCATCGATTTCTTCCACATCGTGCAGAATTCGCACGTCGATTCCATCCTGTTCCCGGAACTTTTCCGGTGTACGGATGATGAGCTTTTCTTCAGCGTCGACAACCCGGCCGACGTAGTAGGGGATCCCTCAGGCGGAATAGGAGGTGTGCGGACCCCGCTCGAAGACGACAATCTCCAGCTCGGGCCGACGACGCTTGGCCTGGGAGGCCGCGCTCATCCCGGCTGCATCGCCGCCGATGACGACCAGTCTTTCTTTTGGCATGTTTTTTCCTCCTTGAAGTTATGATGATACCATTAAATCCGAAGTTTTCATGTCCAACCGGCATCATTGCCGATTCCGGAAGAAGGTCAGAGATACGGTCTGCCCATGGTGACCGTGTCGCCTGGTCGCCTAGGACTTGATAAAAGCAAGCAGATCCTCGTTAACCTGGTCCTTGAGGATCGAGCAGATACCATGTGGTGCGCCCGGATAGATCTTCATCGTAGAGTCTTTGATCATCCTGGATGAGATCAGGGCCGAGGCGGCGATCGGCACGATCTGGTCGTCGTCGCCATGCAGTATCAGGGTCGGTACATCGATTTTTTTGAGGTCTTGCGTGAAGTCAGTCTCGGAGAAGGCCTTGATGCAATCTATGACGCCTTTGAAACCGGCCTGCATCCCCTGCAGCCAGAAAAAATCCTTCAATCCCTGCGAGACCTTGGCTCCCGGCCGGTTGGCGCCGTAAAACGGCGTGGCCAGATCCTTGAAAAACTGCGAACGGTCGGCAATTACTCCGGTACGGATCTTGTCGAAGACGTCTATCGGCAGACCGCCGGGATTGGCAGCCGTCTTCAGCATCAGCGGTGTCACCGCGCCGATCAGCACGGCCTTGGCAACCCGTTTCGTGCCGTGGCGGCCGATATAGCGGGCAACTTCGCCTCCGCCCGTGGAGTGGCCGACATGGATCACATCCTTCAGATCAAGAGCCTCCACCAGCGCCGCGAGGTCGTCGGCGTAGGTATCCATGTCATTTCCATCCCATGGCTGGCTCGATCGGCCATGACCGCGGCGATCATGGGCAATACAGCGGTATCCGTGCGCACTCAGAAACAGCATCTGGTCTTCCCAGGCATCCGCATTCAGCGGCCAGCCATGACTGAAGACCACCGGCTGTCCGTTGCCCCAGTCCTTATAGTTCAGCTTGATGCTGATGGAGTTCTCTTTCCCGACTGTCATGTAATTCATAGCGGCTCTCCTTTTCATAACAACTAGAATTTCGCAGAGAGCACAACAGTGCCCATCTGCGGCCGATAAGAAAAGGCAACTAGCATGCCAGAGAAAACCTGCGGGTGATACGAGTACAACTACCGGATAGTATTAGTATAAATGAAGGGGTGCGGGAGGGGAGAATAAAAATTCGTCAACTACAATCCGTTACGTTTGACGTAACTGCCATATATGGCGGATACAGATCAACAGGTACGAACTCGTCATGGGCAGGTGGAGAACTGTCCCCAAACTATAGAAAACCATCTGATCTGATCTGATTGCAATTTCCAACAAAGCCTTTCAAAAGAAAAAAGGCCACATTTCCGGAGAAAATGTGGCCTATCTGATATTTGGCGTCCCCTGGCGGACGCGCTTCGAACTTTTTCCTATGAATAGAGTGAGCCTTTCTCCTGAAACCTGTACCAGTCCCAGGGGTGAAAGGTCATCATCAGGGGAGTTGGATAGTCCCAAGGTCTGTTGTCTGGCCTTGCACCACATCTACCGTTGAAGACGAGTAGAGACGGAATCCGTTCGCAGCTATGAATGTCTTGTGCGTGATTGTTGAAGAACTTGGTGGAACGAAAGCAGCGAATG
>JACMKN010000199.1 GCA_014380135.1 Deltaproteobacteria bacterium | reverse complement strand
TCGCGCTTCCGCTGCAAGCTGTTACTGGGGCGGACCCGTTTGAAGCGAAATCGTTTGAAGCCCTGCTTGCGGAGGAAAATTGTTCCGTGCCGCGCATCTGGTTCGATATGCTTACCCATACCGAAAGGGTGCGCGTCCTGCATCGGGATGACCGGGAACTGGCGGCGGTGCGGCGTTTGATGAAAAAGGCGAACGGTTCCATGTTTGACTGTTATCTGGAGAAAATCGGAGGGAGGAGTCCGTCAATCCGGTGAATCGTAGCAGGTCTGCCGGAGAATGAATTCCGTGGGATGAATCCCACGGCTACAGACATGCTGCAGCCATGCGGCAAAATCTTGGAAGTGACAGTTCCGTCCCGATGATGATATACAAACACTATGAGAAAACATCGGATTACAAACAATCGCAAGATTTTTCAGGCAGAGGAGATCAATAATGGCAATGCTTGACAGAGATTTACAGGTTGCACGAAAACTGAAGGATCGTCTTTCAAGTGTCGTTACACTCATTGATTTCAAGGTATTCGGCTCCCGCGCCCGTGGCGATGCGGATGAATACTCCGATTTGGATGTTTTTATAGAGGTTGAAACGCTTGACAAGGAATTAAAGAATAAAATCTCGGATATTGCCTGGGAAGTTGGTTTTTACAACGACTGCATACATATTTCACCTCTGATTTTTACCAGGTATGAAATTGAGGAATCACCTTTGAGAATTTCATCAATCGTACAGGTAATAGCCGAAGAAGGAGTGCGGGTATGACCGAACTGGAAACGCTTTTTACGTATCGTCTTCAGGAAGCTGAAGAAACACTTGCCGATGCAGTTCAAATGCTTGACGGAAACTGTTCTCCCCGCTCGATTGTGAACCGGGCCTATTACGCCATGTTTTATGCGGTACTGGCACTGTTCATTCGATTTGAAACTGTACACAGAACCGCAAAACATTCAGGAATCATCGGCATCTTCAATAAGGAATTTATACACACAGGAAAGATCGAAGTCCGATTCTCCAAAATGTTGAATAAGGTGTTTGAGGCAAGGCTTGAAGGTGATTACAAGGGGTTTGTCGAGTTGACGCATGACCATGCACAGGATGCCGTTGAAAAAGCCCGTGAATTCGTATCTGCCATCAAGGAACTGATCGCCGCCCCATGAAATGGGCTTTGATCTGCGCAAGTAACAAATATTTTTTCTACAAAACTTAAGCAGGTGCCCTCACAGGAAACCGATACGGTATTATAATGACCCAACCAACAACCCCGGACACTCTCCCCCCGCTTCTTAAAAGGTTCCACAGCTACCTTCCCGGCGACATTCATGATGTAGCGGCCAAGGTCCATTTGATGGCGGGCTTTGAGACATGCAAGGGCAATACGCTGGCCGATGCCGTCTGGAACGAGGACAAGACGGCGCTGGTCGTCAGCTTCAGCGACGACAGCCAGACCACCCTGCTGGTGGAAGGTTACCGCCTGCTGACCAATTGCAGCTGCAAACAATGGCAGCCGGCCCGTAACTGTCCGCACGTGGTGATCGCCTGGGCGACCCTGAAGCGGACGGTTTCACCGGGGACTCTGGCGCATATAAAATTTAATCAAAAAATGCTGCTGGACATGAAGTGTTATACAGAGCGTGAACCGGTTTCCGTGAACTCTGTTACTGCAAATGATATGGCGGAACACACCGGATATAAAAAGGCTTTGACCGATACCTGCCCTGACGAATCTCTCAACGGTTTTGACTCTAAAGCAGTTGCGCCCAAAGCATCTCCGCAATTTCGCCTGGTGATAGGCAAGGACCGTCATGCCAATGAAATCTCCGGTCGTATCATGCGTAATAACGAAGTTGTTTCCGGTTGGACCACAATCGGGATTCCAACCGAACTGGCCCGTTTTCTGGCGACAGCAAGTCTCTATGAATCCACCCCCCGTTATATTGAAACCTTCCTGAAACTGACGGGGGGAAAATACCCAATTGTGTTTCGGGATGCTGACGCGCAGGAAACAGCGCTTACCTATTGCGGCGCGGAAAGTCGCAGAGCCTGCATCGGTTTTGATATTCGCCGGGACGAAGTGGTTGTTTCCCGCTCACTGGATAACGGCAAGCCGCTTCCGGCCGGGGCTGTGGTTCATGGGAATCTGCTGTTTGTGCCGGAAAACGGGAGCATTTTTACTCTTGAAAACCGCAAGGTTTGGCGGCAATGGGAGTTGGTGGTTGATGAGTTGGTGGTTGATGAGTTGGATCCGGAGAATGTCCGCCCGCTTTGCCACTCTGTGACCGTGCCTTTGTCGCACTTCAATTCGGCCGGCATCCGGCTGAATCCTGAACTGTTTGAAAACACGGCAGAGAACTACATCTTTCTCCTGGACGGTGTTCCGGTCGCCAGATCGCTGCCTGATGCCACTTCCACCTATCTGCTGGAGCTTCCGCATGGTGTCTTACAATCCAGGGTGCCTCTGGAACCGGTTGGTTTGTGCAATGGTCAAACTTTTCCCTGCTCCAAAGCGGTTTTTCGCTATTTGAACCCGGCCGACCGCAAGTTCTTCAATGATCTGATGAAGATGCCAAAAAGGCTGCGAATATTTCTTGATTCGGCTTTTGCCCTGTTGGACCAACCCGGCGTAACGGCCCGCAATTCCATCTTTAGAAACATGAATTCCACTCTGGAGCTTGCCAAACCGGAAGCCCAGAGTGTGGCTAAAGAACTGATTAATTTTATGTGCGATACCTGGCGCAGGAAGGATCTGTTACTTCTGGCAAACCCCAAGGGGTGGTGTCTGGTCGAGGAAGATCGACTTAAACAGGTCCAGCTGATGAGAATCCTTTTTGAACTGTTTGGACTGGAGGCTTTTACCGCCGATCCCGTCACCGGCGGGCTTCAAATTTTAACTTCTCAACTCCAGGCCAAGGGGCTGTCCTACCTTACTTCCTGTCTCCAGGCAGAAGGTTTTTCCCTGCGAATCGGGAACGAACCGCTGGTTGCCGCCAACTGGGAGTTTTCGCTGGATGCCACAGTCAGCGGCCTGGACTGGTTCGAACTCAGGCCCGAAATCCGCTGCGACGGGGTACTGCTGAATGAACAGGAACTGCGGGCGCTTCTGGATGGCAGCGGCATGCTGCGCCGCAATGGTTGCCTGATGACGATGGATGGAGACAGCGCACAGGCCTTTGCCCTGTTGTCCGACTCCATGTCTTCCAAAAATCTGAAAGCAGGTGAGGAAGGGGAAGGAGTCCGGGTACCGCGCCTGCAGATCCTGGACTGGCTGCAGTTGAGAAGCCAGGGTGTGACAGTGAAGCTGGCACCTGAGGATGCCGGGGTCCTGGAGAGCCTGCTCAACTTCGAGGCCATACCGCAACGGCCGCTTCCAACCGGGCTGAAGGCCGATCTGCGCCATTACCAGACCGACTCCTGGCACTGGCTGGCCTTTCTCTATGATCACCGCTTCGGAGCCTGTCTGGCGGATGACATGGGGTTGGGCAAGACGCTGCAGGGGATTACCCTGCTGGCCGGGATTCTCTCCGGTGAAATCTGCTCGGCGGCTCCCCATGGTGCGCCCCATCTGGTGGTTGCGCCGCCGTCGCTACTCTTTAACTGGGAAGCCGAGATCGCCCGTTTCCTGCCGGCCGCCAGGGTTTATGTCTACTCCGGTACTGGCCGCTCCACGGAAAGCCTGAGCGACTGCGATATTGTCATTACCAGTTATGGCCTTGTGCAGCGTGACATCGAGCAACTGGAAAAGTTCCATTTCGATGTGATCATCTTTGATGAGACCCAAGTGGTCAAGAACCTGCAGGCCAGCACCAGCAATGCCGTCCGACGCCTGAAAGGGGCCTTTACCCTGGGGCTGACCGGTACGCCGGTGGAAAACCACTTGCGGGAATATTACGCCATCATGGATCTCTGTCTGCCGGGTCTTCTGGGGAGTCGCGAGGAATTCAACAGACAGGCAGGGCAGGGGGAGGCGGGAATTACCCGGCTGATCCGCCGCACGCGCCCCTTTATCCTGCGACGCAGCAAACAGATGATTGCCGCCGAATTGCCGCCCAAGATCGAAACAGACATCCAGCTGGAGCTGTCCGACAAGCAGAAAGCCCTCTATCAACGCACGATTGAAGAAGTTCGCGGCCAGGTAAAAGACGCCTACGACAGCCACGCTTCCGGCCAGGCCAGCATCATCGCCCTGACCGCCATCCTCAGGCTGCGGCAGATCTGCCTTTCGCCGGCGCTGATCTCTCCCGATTCCAGCGAGGTTTCGCCCAAACTGGAGTTTCTGGCCGAACAGCTGCTGGAGCTGCGCGACGAAGGGCACAGCGCCCTGGTTTTCTCTCAGTTCACCGGCTATCTGGATATCATCGAACGGGACTTGAAGCAGCAGGGCCTTGACTGTCTGCGTCTGGATGGTTCCACGCCGGTTCCCAAACGCAAAAAACTGGTGCAGGCCTTCCAGAACTCGGAAGAGCCCGCCATGTTCCTGATCAGTCTCAAGGCTGGCGGACGGGGACTCAACCTGACCCGCGCCACCTATGTCTATCATATGGATCCCTGGTGGAATCCGGCCGTGGAAAACCAGGCCTCGGATCGCGCCCACCGCATCGGCCAGACCGGGCAGGTCACCATCACCCGTCTGATCATGCGGCACACCATCGAGGAGAAGATGATGACGCTCAAAGAGCAGAAGCTCAAACTCTACCAGGCCATCCTGGAGGACGGCACTGGGGCGGGTGGGGCAGGATTGACACGGGAGGATCTGGAGTTTTTGATGGGGTGAATTCGGAAACCTGATGTTTCTCTAGGCCCGCTGATTAGGTTAAAACGTCGTAGGTTTCTTAAAAGGAGTATGCAGAAATGTTTATCTACTGCCTCGAAATTCACATTTCGCTTCCCTGCCACTCCCTCAAGGAGAAGCGCGGCATCGTCAAGAGCATTCTGGGGCGGGCCCGCAACCGCTTCAACGTGGCCTGCGCCGAGGTTGACCGCCAGGATAACGCCGCAGTGGCGGTGCTGGGCTTTGTGACCGTCAGCCCGGACAAGAATATTCCCCGGCAGGCGCTTGAGCAGGTCGAAGAGTGGATCTACCAGGGGTGGCCTGATGTGGAAATCATTGGGGCGGATATTTCTGAAATCTGAACATCGAACTGACCCCTGAACAACGATTAGCCTTGAAACTCAAACCGGCTTCGTAGTATATATACCGCTTGCTGTTATGCCGCACAAAGCGCCCTTGCGCTTGAATATAGCCTGTATAAGTCCTCTGTAATATTCGATTGTTGCGTCAACGCATCATCAACCCGCATTTCCTGGAGCCTGTGTGAAAATCTGTTCGCTGGCCAGCGGCAGCAAAGGTAACTGTCTTTATCTGGAGACCGGAGACACGCGCGTGCTGATCGACGCCGGGTTGTCTCTGCGGGAGACTCTGCTGCGCATGGAGGCGGTCGGTATTGATGCCGACGGGATCCATGCCGTGCTGGTCACCCATGAGCATATCGACCATATCCGCAGTGCCGGTTCCTTTGCCCGCAAGTTCAAGATCCCGGTCATTACCAGCCATCTGGTTCATCGCAAGTCGGAAAAATATTTCAAAAAAACCCAGGTGATCGAATTCGAGTCCGGCTGTTCCTTTACCTTCAGGGACGCCGCTATCGATCCGTTCCCCATCACCCATGACAGTTGTGATCCGGTCGGTTTTCTGCTCGAATCCGCCGAAGGACGCTGCGGTTCGGCCACCGATCTGGGTATCGTTACCCGCCTGGTGGCGGACAAACTGCGCGGCTGCCGGGCACTGAATCTGGAGTCCAACCACGATGTGGAGATGCTGATGAACGGCCCCTATCCTTGGGAGCTGAAGCAGCGCATCAAGTCACGTCATGGTCATCTCTCCAACGAGGAGTCACTGGCGCTGTTGCACGATCTGGCCCACGCCGGTCTTGAAGCACTGGTGATGGCCCATCTGTCCGAAGTAAACAATCACCCCGACCATGTTGTCCGCACTACCGAAGCCTTTTTGCGCGATCAGAATGTGTGCGCACCGTGCGTTGTTATCGGGGATCAGTTCAATGCAAGCCGGGTAATCGAGATTTAGGGAATACTACCAGCAGCATTCCAGGAGTTTGTGGCCATGGGGAATACCGCGAAGCAGAAGAAACCGTACACATATCAGGAGTATCAGCAAAATCCGGCGGATGAGCGGATGGAGATAATTGACGGGGAAGTCTACGCTATGTCCCCTTCACCGTCGGTGAAGCATCAGAAGGTCGTGCTGGCGTTTGGCAATATTATGTACGGCTTCTTCAAGGGTAAGGAGTGTACCCCCTTTGTTGCCCCCATGGATGTGGTACTGGACAATATCAATGTTGTGGAGCCGGATATTTTTGTCGTCTGCGACCGTTCCAAGATAACGGAAGCCAATATCCAGGGGGCGCCTGACCTGATAATCGAGGTGCTGTCACCTTCCACCAGCCTGAAAGATCGCCGCGAAAAAAAGTGGCTGTATGGGAAGCATGGTGTGAAGGAGTATATTGTCGTCAGTCCGATGGATGAGACGGCAGAGCGGTTTTTTCTTAAATCAGATGGCACATATGGGGAGTCGGATATTTTTGGCTGGCAAGAATCGTTTGCTTCTAAGATTTTCCCCGATCTGATCTTCGATCTGCGTATCATTTTTGAAAAAGAAGCGGTGGAGGTTGTGGCTGAATCGGCCCCCCCTGAATGGATTGCGGAAAAGTTGAAACAGTCCGGAGTGTTGTAACGAAAATGATGAATCAAGATACAAAATATATTCAAGGAGTTTTTGCATGATCGAACGTTATTCCCGCCCCGATATGGCCCACATCTGGGCTGCCGAAAACCGCTTTCGCATCTGGCTGAAGATAGAGACTCTGGCCTGCGAGGCCCAAGCCGAACTGGGTGTGATTCCCAAAGAGGTGGTGCCGGTGATCCGTGCCAAGGGGGATTTCGACATCGCCCGCATCGATACTATCGAGCTGGAGGTCAAGCATGACGTGATCGCCTTTCTGACCTCTGTGGCCGAATATGTCGGTCCCGAGGCGCGCTTCATCCATCAGGGGATGACCTCTTCGGATGTGCTGGATACCTGTCTGTCGGTGCAGATGACCCAGGCGGCCGACGAACTGCTGGCCGATCTGGACATGGTTCTGGAGTCGCTCAAGAAACGCGCTTTGGAGAACAAGGACACGGTCTGCATCGGCCGCTCCCACGGCATTCACGCCGAGCCGGTTACCTTCGGCCTCAAGCTGGCCTCGTTTTATGCCGAGATGCAGCGCAACCGCACCCGTCTGGCCGCCGCCAGGGAAAACATCGCCACCGGCGCCATCTCCGGCGCGGTCGGCACTTTTGCCAACATCGACCCCTATGTCGAGGAATACGTCTGCTCGAAAATGGGACTCAAGCCGGAACCGATCTCGACCCAAGTCATAC
This sequence comes from Deltaproteobacteria bacterium, assembly GCA_014380135.1. Taxonomy (GTDB): domain Bacteria; phylum Desulfobacterota; class Desulfuromonadia; order Geobacterales; family Pseudopelobacteraceae; genus JACRCG01. Next base: position 3,138 of record JACMKN010000199.1, on the reverse strand, counting down.
CCCGCGACCGCCACGCCGAATATTTCTGCACGCTGGCCCTGATCGCCTCGTCCATGGAGCGGATAGCGATCGAGATTCGCCACATGCAGCGTACCGAGGTGCTGGAGGTGGAGGAATTTTTCAGCAAGGGGCAGAAAGGGTCGTCGGCCATGCCGCACAAGCGTAACCCGATCCTGTCTGAAAATCTGACCGGCCAGGCCCGCTATATCCGCGCACTCTGCATCCCGGCCCTGGAAAACGTGGCGTTGTGGCATGAACGGGATATCTCCCACTCTTCCGTCGAGCGCTACATCGCCCCGGATGCCACCGTGGCGCTGGATTTCTCACTGCGCCGGCTGGCCGGTCTGATCGGTAATCTGGTGGTGTATCCCGAGAACATGCTAAGGAACCTGAACCAGATGAAAGGGCTGGTCTTCTCGCAGAAGATCCTGCTGGACCTGACCCAGGCCGGTGTATCGCGAGAGGATTCCTATCGACTGGTCCAGCGCAACGCCATGAAGGTCTGGGAAGAGGGCAAGGATTTCCAGACGGAACTGCTGGCCGACCAGGAAGTGGTTGGAGCGCTGGGCGAAGCCAAAATACGTGAGTCGTTTGACCTGAACTATCATCTCAAGCATGTCGATACCATCTTCAAGCGGGTCTTCGGTGAATAGAATTCTCGAACTGATACAGGGTCTGCTGCATATTGAGACCAGCGACGGATTCATGCTGTTCTGGGCCAAGGAGATTCTGGGAGCGCTGCTGATTGTGGCGCTGTTCTGGATGCTGTCGCAGCTGGTCGTGATGATCCTGAACAAGTGGGGCAAGCGCCTGACGTCTTTCACGTCAACGGACCTGGACGACCGGATCATGGAGCGTGCCGTACCGTATGTCTCACGTCTTTTCTTCATCCTGGGTGTGTATCTCGCGATCCGGTCTATGCCGCTCAACGAGAAGCTCGTGAACATCGCTTCCGGTCTGCTCTACATCATTCTGGTCGTGATAGTTTTCAAGCTGATCTACGATGCCCTGAATGATCTGATTAACTGGTATGTCGCAGGTCAGCAGGAAACATCCAGGGCCGCCATGTCGCGCCAGATGCTGCCGGTCGCCGAAAAGATAGTTTCGCTGTTCCTGATGGCAACCGCGCTGATTATCATATTGAAGCATTTCAGCTACGATATTTTTTCATTGGTCACCGCTCTGGGGATCGGATCGCTGGCCATCGGTTTGGCGGCCAAGGATACCCTGGCCAATATGATTTCCGGCTTTACGCTGATGCTGGACCGCCCGTTCCGGATCGGTGACCGCATCCAGTTGTCCGGCGGCCAGATCGGAGATGTGGCCGATATCGGTCTGCGCAGCACCAAGATCAAGACCCTGGATAACCAGCTGCTGGTTATCCCCAACTCGGACCTGTGCAATACCATGCTGATCAATCAGGCCTTTCCGGATAACCGAGCCAAGGGGCGCATCAACATCGGCGTGTCATACGGCAGCGATGTGGAACGGGTCAAGGAACTGTTGGTGACGACCGCCCGGGAGGTGGATGAGGTGCTGGTCGATCCGCTGCCCGAGTCGTATTTCACCAGCTTCGGGGACTCCTCTCTCAACATGGCGCTGTTTTTCTGGGTAGAGGATTATGCCCGCTTGTTCGCCGTCACCGATAAAATAAACACGCTGATAATCCGGCGCTTTAAAGAACATGAAATCGAGATCCCGTTCCCGACCAGAACGGTGATTATGGAAAAGGAACAACCCATATGCCCAACAGAATAGAGATAGCCCTGAAAGAAGGTGTCCGCGACGCGCGCGGCGAGCGGATCAGACGCGAGATCGGAAATTTCCTGCACCTGGCGGTTGACGAGGTCCGTACCATTGACGTCTATACTGTCGATGCAAACCTTTCGCCCGGTCTGCTGGAACAGGCCGCCGCCGGCCCCTTCAGTGACCCGGTTATCCAGGTCTTTAGTATCGACAAGCCGCTGGCCTCCGGTTTCGACTATGCCGTCGAGGTCGGTTTTAGACCGGGAGTTACCGACAATGTCGGGCGCACGGCCCGCGAGGCGCTTGCATATCTGAGCGGAACTTCTCTTGCCGATGGCGAGGGGGTCTATTATGCGGTTCAATATCTGCTGAAAGGGAGCCTGTCTGCCGACGATGTGAAAAACATCGCCACCGGACTGCTCTGCAACACGCTGATCCAGCGCTACACGGTTCTGACGTTGCAGGAGTTCTCTGAAAAGGGAGGATTTGCGGCGCTGGCGCCGAAGGTACAGGCCGATATCAAGGTCGAGGTCAAGGAAATTGATCTGGACGTGTCCGATGACGAGTTGCTGCGAATCAGCAAGGAGGGTGTCCTGGCCCTCACACTTGACGAGATGCAGATCATCCGCAACCATTACCGCGACCCGCAGATCCTTGAGACGCGTTCAAAGATGGGCCTGGGCGCCAAGCCTACCGACGTGGAGCTGGAGTGCCTGGCCCAGACCTGGTCCGAACACTGCAAGCACAAGATCTTTGCCGGAACGGTTCAGTACGAAGATGAACACGGCAACCGGCAGGAGATCAAGTCACTCTTCAAATCATTTATCCAGCGTACCACCAAAGATGTGCGCGAGAAGATGGGTGACAAGGATTTCTGCCTGTCGGTCTTCAAGGACAACGCCGGGGTCATCAAGTTCAACGAACAGCATTCCCTGGTTTTCAAGGTGGAGACCCACAACTCCCCCTCGGCGCTCGACCCCTACGGCGGGGCACTGACCGGCATCGTCGGAGTCAACCGCGACCCGTTCGGTACCGGCATCGGCTCCAGGCTGATCTTCAACACCGATGTCTTCTGTTTTGCCGATCCATTCTACGCCAAGCCGTTGCCGTCGCGGCTGCTGCATCCGCGTCGCATCTACGAGGGGGTCGTCGAGGGAGTCGAGCATGGCGGCAACAAGAGCGGCATCCCCACCGTCAACGGCTCGCTGGTCTTTGATGATCGCTTTGCCGGTAAGCCGCTGGTCTTTTGCGGTACCGCCGGTCTGATGCCGGCTGAGGTGAACGGAAAGCCCTCCCATGAAAAATCCATCCTGCCGGGTGACCTGATCGTGATGACCGGCGGCCGTATCGGCAAGGACGGCATCCACGGTGCCACCTTCTCCTCCGAGGAAC
>JACMKN010000198.1 GCA_014380135.1 Deltaproteobacteria bacterium | reverse complement strand
GTTGGTTTTTAACCAAATATTTGGGCTCTTTTTTGACCTGTTTTGTTATTTATCGGATAGTTAGGTCCAAATTCCGGCCGGCCGGAATTTCAGCCAGTTTGCAGACAAGGGCGATCCGCTCGGGATCGCCCCTACAAAAACCAGGCAACAAAACAACACCCTTTACAACGCTATTAACAGTGTGATTAAATGTACTACAAATAGCATTAAGGAGGCACCCAATGCCGCATATATCTGCAAATGACCTGAAAACAAAAGGGATCTCTGCCATTGAGGCCATGCTTGCCACCCAGCCGGAAGCGGTCATTTCGGTGCGCGGCAAGGAGCGCTTTGTGGTGATGGACATGGATCATTATCATTATCTGCGCGAATGTGAACTGGAATCCGCCCTGGCCCAAACCCTCGCTGATATTGCCGAAGGTCGCTTTGTCAAGGAAAGCGCCGAAGATCACCTGGCTCGGCTGAAGGCAGCGTGATGAGTTGGACACTGGTTTTTACCGAACAGTACGAAAAGCGCGCCCTGCGCTTTCTGAAACGGCATCCCGAGCTTGAAAAACAGTATCTGAAAACATTGCAATTGATGGAGGCGAACCCGCTCCATCCTTCACTGCGCCTGCATCCGCTCGCCGGGCGCCTTGCCGGTTTACATTCTGTTTCGATCAACCTTTCCTATCGCATCACTCTTGAATTTATGATTCACGACCAGGAGATCATCCCGGTAAACGTGGGCGATCACGATTCCGTGTACTGAATAATGAACAAGCCCAACGACCTTATCCTGCCTCATGGCGGCTATAGAAAATTACGCAGTTTTGTTGTCTCACTGGCGGCATACGACGGCACGGTTATTTTCTGCAGCCGCTTTATTGACAAACGTTCACGCACTAACGACCAGATGGTGCAGGCTGCGCGCAGCGGGGTGCAGAACATTGCCGAGGGTTCGCTGGCATCGGGAACATCCAAAAAGACCGAACTGAAACTGACCAGCGTAGCCCGCGCCAGTCTGGGCGAACTGATCCGCGACTATGAAGACTATCTGCGGCAGAACGACCTGTCAATCTGGGATAAAAACTCGCCGAGAGTGCTGGCGATGCGAGGGCGACTTTCAGGCAAGATCAAAAAGCCTAAAAAGCCTTCAGACCGGTCTGACAAGTCAGACTTGTCTGAAAGCCTTGAGAATTCCGAGTTTTTTGATGAGCCTTTGCTGTCTGCGCTTCGTGCTTTAAAGACTACCTCCGCTGAAGTTAGTGCCAACATACTGCTCTGTCTGACCCATCAGGCCACTTTTCTGCTTGCCCGTCAAATGGAACGGCTGGAAAAAGATTTTGTCGAAAAGGGTGGGTTTACCGAACGGCTGTACAGTTATCGCAAAGAGCATCGCGGAGCCGGAAAAGTGAAAGAAGAAGAAACAGACTACAAGCCTTCAGACGAGTCTGACTTGTCCGACTGGTCTGAAGGCCTTTATCAGTCCGACCTGTCTGAGTTTTAAGGATTTTATGAGCGACCTCCATAAAGAAATCAACTTCGAGAACGACCTCTGCAACCACATGTCTGCCAACGGTTGGCTGTATGCCGAAGGCGACGCTGCCTACTACGACCGCGGTCACGCCCTTTTCCCTGCTGATGTCATAGCTTGGGTACAGGCCACCCAGCCCAAGGCCTGGGAAACACTGACCAGGAACCAGGGCGCGGCAGCAGAAGCAACTCTACTGGATCGTATCCGCAAGCAGCTTGACGACCGGGGCACGCTGGATGTGCTGCGCCATGGCGTGGAACTAATGGGACTTCGTCAACCATTGCAACTGGCCCAGTTTAAGCCCGCTTTGGCCATGAATCCCGACCTACAGGCCAAATATGCTGCCAACCGTCTGCGGATTGTACGGCAGGTGCGCTACTCGGTCCATAACGAAAATGCCCTTGACCTGGTGCTGTTCCTGAACGGCATCCCGGTGGCCACGGTGGAGCTGAAGAGCAACTTTACCCAGTCGGTGCAGGATGCGGTGGATCAGTACCGCTTTGACCGTCAGCCCCGGCCCAAAGGGCAATCTACCGCCGATCCGCTGTTGGACTTCCCCCGTGGGGCGCTGGTCCATTTTGCGGTCAGCAACTCCGAAGTAAATATGGCAACCAAACTGCAAGGAGCGGCCACCATATTCCTCCCCTTCAACCAAGGAGATGACGGCGCAGCAGGCAATCCGCCCAACGAACAGGGTCATCGAACCGCCTATCTCTGGGAGCGGGAAAGCTGGCTGGAGATCATCGGCCGCTATCTGGTGACCAAGCGCGACAGCAAGAAACAGATCGTAGGCATGGTCTTCCCCCGTTATCATCAACTGGACGCCACCCGCAAACTTCTGGCAACGGTACTTGCTGAAGGTGCCGGGCATAAGTACCTGATCCAGCATTCCGCCGGTTCCGGCAAGACCAACTCCATCGCCTGGAAAGCCCATTTCCTGGCCGACCTCCACGATGCCGGTCACAAGAAGATGTTCGATTCGGTGCTGGTGGTATCCGACCGGACAGTGCTGGATGATCAGTTACAGGAAGCCATCTTCGACTTTGAGCGCACTGCCGGAGTGGTTGCCACCATCAAGGGGGAAAGCGCCAGCAAGAGCGGCGAACTGGCCAAGGCGCTTTCGGGCGGCAAGAAGATTGTGGTCTGCACCATCCAGACTTTTCCCTTTGCCCTCAAGGCCGTGCAGGAGCTGGCTGCAACCCAGGGGAAACGCTTTGCGGTGATCGCCGACGAGGCCCACAGCTCCCAGACCGGCGAGGCGGCGTCCAAGCTTAAAGCGGTACTGACCGCCGAGGAGTTTAAGGAGCTGGAAGATGGCGGCGAAGTCAGCACCGAGGACATTCTGGCGGCCCAAATGTCAGCCCGGGCAAACGATGCCGGCATAACCTATGTAGCCTTTACCGCCACCCCCAAGGCCAAGACCCTGGAGCTGTTCGGCAGACGCCCCAATCCCGATCTCCCCGCCGGTAAAGACAACCTTCCGGCTGCCTTCCATGTCTACTCCAAGCTGGCCTGGCTCAATACGAAAAAAAAGAAGTTGTTGGAGAAGGATGTGTTGGTACAGCAGGCGCTCTCCAATACCGAGGAACAGTTCGCCGGTTCACCTGATCTGCAGAAGTTTTTCATGGATGCCTTGATTGAGAGCTATTCCGCCCAGAACGCGCTTGACCGGGCGGCTCTCAACTCAACGGCGGTCCAGGACGATGTGCTGCGTCTGCTGCTGGGCCCGGCCCGGCTGTGGGAATCGTTGCGTACGAGAGAGATTCAAGTATGAACATTTATTTGAGAGAAAATGGAGACTGTAAATTATGAAGCAAAAAGCGGTAGTTCTCTACAGTGGCGGCCTTGATTCCAGCACCTGTATGGCAATGGCAATTTCGGAAGGTTTTACACCTTTCGCCATCAGCTTTTCCTATGGCCAGCGCCATATACACGAACTGAAGGTGGCCAAGGCCAATGCCGTTCGTCTGGGAGCAGCGGAGCACCTGGTGGTCGATTTCGACCTGCGCCTGATGGGAGGCAGTGCCCTGACTGCAAATATCGATGTTCCCAAGCAGGGGGTCGGCAGCGATATTCCGGTGACCTACGTGCCGGCCCGCAACACGATCTTTCTCTCTTTCGCGCTGGGTTGGGCCGAAGTGCTGGGCGCCTCCGACATCTATATCGGCGTCAACGCGCTGGATTACTCCGGCTATCCGGACTGCCGGCCCGAGTATATCGAAGCCTATCAAAAGATGGCCAACCTGGCCACCAAAGCCGGCGTCGAAGGAACCTCGCAATTCAAAATCCATACTCCGCTGATCAGCCTGACCAAGGCCGAGATCATCAAGGCCGGCCTGGCCTTGGGCGTGGATTACGGCCTGACCCACTCCTGTTACGACCCGACCCCCGAGGGTCTCTCCTGCGGGCGCTGCGATTCATGCCGTCTGCGCCTGAAGGGCTTTGCCGAAGCGGGATTGAGTGATCCGCTGGAATACTGCTGATGCAGGAGTCACCGTGAACGTTGAACAGATGAAAACCGTTATCAAGGAGATCATCGCCAGGACCGATCTGACGCCCTGTGTGGTCGGACATCGCGGAGTAGGCAAGAGCGCCGGCATCATCCAGGCCTGCCGGGAAATCGATCGCAAGTATGTATCGTTGCGCCTGGGGCAGATG
>JACMKN010000023.1 GCA_014380135.1 Deltaproteobacteria bacterium | reverse complement strand
CTGGTTAAAAACGGATGCATCGCCGTCGGCGAAGGTGCCAACATGCCGACCACCCCGGAAGGCGTCAAGATCTTCCTGGAGGCAAAGATTTCCTACGGTCCGGGCAAAGCGGCCAACGCCGGCGGAGTGGCCACTTCGGCCCTCGAAATGCAGCAGAATGCCGGCCGCGACTCATGGACCTTCGAGTTCACCGAGAAAAAACTGGAAGAAATCATGATCAATATCCATCGTAACTGTTTCGAAACCGCCGAAGAATACGGCGCACCGGGCAACTATGTTCTCGGCGCCAATATCTGCGGATTCATCAAGGTAGCCAATGCCATGGTCGCTCACGGCCTGATCTGATTCACCATCGCGATTTCAAAAAGTTCCCAAAGCCCGGCTCAGGCCGGGCTTCTTCATAACGTACACATTACGTTGCGAACCCGGTATTCTCCGCCGACGATCAGATACTCCCCCTCACCTTTCATGATGCTGCCCGGCAGCAGTTCGTTGTAGAAGAAGATCTTGCAAAGCGGCACATGCACCTCCCAGACGGTCGAGCCGAACTCCCAGGCCCGCTCCTCATCCGAAGTAAAGGACACCAGGTTGTTCAGCCTGACAATCTGTTCCCTTTTGCCGAGCTGTTCAATGACTTCATGCTCGTTGGCGTCATTTGTGCCCCGGTAAAGGGCAATCAGCTTTGTGTCGGGAAACTTTTTCAACAGCTCGAACTGGCAATATTCATAAAGAATATCCAGCTGCGACTGGATCGCGTTAGTCCGGGCGCTGCCTTTCATGACATCAACCGAATAATCGAAATAAGCTTCGCTGTGAAGGCCCGGAATGCGCGCTTTATGGAAGCTGGGCATGATTCCGATGCGGCTTTCCACCCAGCGTTTCAGTACCGCCCCTTCCACTGAGTTTGAATCCATCATCCAGCCGCGCAGGAAGCGCAGATAACTGTTCTTGATGCTTTTCCGGGCTGTGTCGGTCTGTTCCTGCCAATGGTGCAGCTGAAATTTTACCGACATGTAGTCATTGAAGACCACGGCCCGTTCATCGTGATTTGACAAGGTGGCAAGCCGGTCAAAGAGGAAGCGGTTGCCGCTCTTGACCCCCTGAATCTCAAGCGGTTGCGGATTCTCGTTGAAATGGTGTGAAGCGATGACCCAGGGCGGCAGGTTGCAGTTGTTGAAAGAACCGTTGTGCATGACGGGACATCACCTCATTATGATGCATAGAATCAATATGCTGCGACTCTACAGGATCTTGGCCAACTCAACCAGGGTCGCCTTGATCGGTCCGCCGATAACGAATGGTTCAATTCCAAGACTCTCCAGCTCCCCCTTGGGATGGTCGCCCATCTGGGCCGTGACGACGGCTCGACAGCCTCGCAGCGCCTCGGCAATCCCCTTGAGCAGATGCCCGCGCAGCGGGTGCTCCGGATCAAAACTGCAGTAGCGCTCGACCATTTTTTCGTCCACCAGCCTGGCGTCCCCCTGCTCCACGTCGTAGATCAGGAAACGCTCGGCATGGCCGAAGTGCTGATTGATTTCCTTGCCGTCCTTGGATGCGACTGCAATAAGCATGATATACCTCCTTGACCGAAACCGGGAGCCGAGATTGAAATCCCCGGCTCCCGGTCCCCGTTCATTACAGTACTACCGGCTCGAAGCTGAAGCACTTCTTGGAGCAGGTCCGCGCACAGGCCTGGCAGCCGATGCAATTGCCGGGGTTGGCTACCCGCATGTACATCTTGGCCGAGTCATCTCCATCCAGTTCTTCAAAAGCCAGAACATCGTGGGCACAGACCTTGTAACAGCGGCCGCAGCCGATGCATGTTTCTTCGTCAATGCTGGTAATAAACTGAGGGGTCCACTCCTGCTTGTCGCGTGTCAATCCGGTAATGTAAGCCATGATTCTTTCTCCTTTGTTTTATATGGGGGCGGGGCTGTGCAACCGCCCTGCAGCGTGATGGGTAAAATATGTTTTGCTGCTGCTCAATCCTCGTCAAAAGCGGGGGCAGCCCCCTTGTTCATCGCCTTCCTGATCCAGGGGGGCGGATTGCCGCGCAGGACTTCCTGGAGTTTCTCCACGGTCTCCTTCAGGCTGACCTCGCTGTTGGTCTTCATCGGATGGATCTTCTGAGCCACCAGCTTGGCTGCGGCCGGGCCGCCGATCTGCATCGTATAAACGATGGCGCAGTCGGTGAGCAGCTGTGCCCGGGCGGCGATACGGTCTTCCTCGTCGGAGCCATGCTCGCCCACACTGACACTTTCCAGGAAGCTGGCCTCGTCCGGTCCGACCTCCCAGATGTGGAAACTTTGGCACTGACCGAAATGCTGGTCGATGATTTCACCGGTTGATGTGGTAAATGCTATTTTCATACATACCTCCAGTTCTGAGTGATGACCGCTTCCGGCAACAAAAACGGCGCCATTCCCCATCAGGAAATGGCACCGTTGCCAGTATTCGTGTGAGCCCAACCCACCCGTTGCAGATTCGTAACCTTACCAGCGAAGTAGCACAGGACGTGCCAACAGCTATCACCCTGTTATTACTAGTCCTTATTGGCCCGCAACATGCCGTGCCAGACACCAGGCGGAGACAGCTGCCTAATTATTAACCACCTGATCACCTGACTGCCCGCCGAACGTCCAGAGCCCATGCCAACAGTCAAATTCCGTTGCCAGTATTTGAGAAAATTGCTACCGCAGACGGTAGCCCACCCCTGGTTCGGTAATGATATGCTGGGGACGGGATGGATCGCTTTCCAGTTTGCGCCTCAGATTGCTGACATTGACCCGCAGCACATGGGGCTGTTCCAGATAGGCAATGCCCCAGATCTGCTTCAGGATCTGGGTATGGGTCATGACCTTGCCGGCATGGGTAACCAGCAGGCGCAGGATCTCGTATTCGGTCGGTGTCAGCGAAACGTCTGCACCAGCGACCATCACCCGCCGGCTGCCCAGATCCACCTGCAGGTCTTTGCTGGTGAACAACGGTTCGGGGAT
>JACMKN010000197.1 GCA_014380135.1 Deltaproteobacteria bacterium | reverse complement strand
TCGAAGAGCGTCACTCTCCTTATAGGACTGTTGTACGTTGTTGAACAGTTCCTGAAGTTCAGTCTCAAGTCTTTGCACAACTCTGATGGGAAATCGATAGGACAGAAACGCCAGCAGTAGACCGACACTTGCGGAAACAGCGAAAAGAAAAGCGGTCTTGAGCAGAATGACTTTCTGTGAAATTCCAATTTTCACCCGACCGACTATCTCATTGTTGAAAACAATATTTGCAGCGCTCTCTGGCGCCCACTTGTTCCACCACGCTTTTGCTTCATTCGTCCTGAGTTGATAATTGAAATTGGGTATCAGCACCCCTTTTACGTCATAGATGTGTACAAAAATCACATCACTGTCCTGGGACATTTCACGGCCGATTTCTGTAAAAGTGTAAATCTGATATTTCCAGAGTTTTGGTGATGTAATGATAACTTCAAGAAGTTTATCGGCAGTTTTTTTCGCGTAATATGAAGCGGTGCGTTCGCATCCCTGGTATTCGAGAAAATAATAGGTAATGGGAAAGCAGAGAGAAATGAGTAAAGCGATGCCCAGTGAAAGCGGATACAGGCGCTTGGAGAGGTACTGCACCAGATTTATTTGTATGTCTTTGTACCGCTTCATTTATGATGTGAGCAAAAGGGTACATAGCCGTTATTGATAAGGATTTTCTTGCCTTCGCTGGAACATGCATATGACATGTAGGCCTGCATGTCCGGAGTAAGTTTATCCGGCCGGAAGACAAAGGAAAGTGTTTTGTAAAGGGGATAGTCGCCGTTCAGGACCGTTTTTGCCGAGGGATAGATGCCATTCAGTTTCAGGATCTTTATCTTGAGCTTCTGGGAGATGATGGCGCCCATATCCGAGAAACCGATGGAGTCGGGCAAGGTCTGGATCTTATGGTTCATGCCCTCGTCTTTCAGAATTAATGACCAGCGGTTATTCTTGATACTGTCAGTATGAACCTCCCGAAATCCGGGCACATTCTGTTCGAGAACATAAATGGTGCTTTCTCCCGGCTCCCTGTTCAATACAATGATCTTATGTCCATCCTTCCAGGTCGTCTTGTCCCCCCGATAGATGCTGTTCAGTTCGTTAAAGGTTATTTCATTATTCTTGACCAGGTGGTGGACTCCGATTACGACTGCCGTACGGGCATAAGTAGCTACGGATAGACCGAGTTTCTTTTCGTTGCCCAGCAGGGGGCGTGATATGAGGCCTAGAGATACAGCACCGTCGGCAACGGCCTGTATCGCTCCATCGGAGCCGATATTTGTCGGCGCTTCAAAATGTATCCCCGGATGGTGCCGATTGAACCCTTTGATGAGCAGCCTTATGGCCGGAAGGTTGGAGCCTGAACCGGCGAGCACGATGGATTCCGCGGATGCCTTTTCAGGCAGGGATACGCATACAACCAGCACCATACCGCACCACAGGATACTCCCTATCGATTTCCATGCTGATTTGACAAAATCTCTCATGTCGAACCTTCCTGAATTCTGGAGTGTAATCGTTAGCGAATGTTTATACCAGCAATAGGCCCGTTTTACAAATACCATGTTTTTGGATTTCACCGGTTGATTCAATTTGAAATTCCGAAGAGCAGTACGGCCAGTTGCAAGCTCAGTATTGCCAATTGGCAGCCGGGAAATATGATCTGATCAAAATAACATGGTGATTTGTTGACGTGCAGACATGATTTTGATACCACACTATCAAGCCTTCATGGTTACATGAACATCTACGCACTTTATACAAAGGAAACTACATGACACAAGTAGAGAAAAATGCCGTTGTTACGCTGAGTTATAACCTTACCGACCCTGATGGGAACCTGCTCGACGAAGGCAATCAGCCGATCGTTTATATCCATGGTGGCTATGGCGGCGTATTTCTTCCGATTGAAAACGCGTTGGAAGGGAAATCGGTCGGTGACACGGTTACGGTTAAACTGCAGCCTGATGATGCTTTTGGCGAATATGATTTTGAATTGCTGCAGATCGAGCCGGTTGAGAACCTGCCGCAACCGCTCAAGGTCGGAATGATGATCGAAGGCGACTCGGAGGAAGGGTTGGAAGAAAGCGCCGTTTTTTATACCGTAACGGAGATTGCTGACGGGAAAGCGGTTCTGGACGGCAATCACCCGCTGTCCGGCATGGCACTGGTGTTTATAGGCGCCGTCACTGCCATACGGCCGGCAACACCCGCTGAGATAGAGGCCCGTGAACCTCTTGATCTGAAATTGGAATGATCCGTATTTTTCAGGTGCATTGATGTCACCATTAAACCGGAGCTCTCCGGTTTGCAGCCATCAGGAACGGTTCAGCATGCTTCGCTTCAGGCGCTGGAGCTGTACGCTGAGCCACCCCCCTTTCTGACGCTGAATCAGACTTTGCAGTTCGATTGCGGCACGATGGCGGCTGATCCTTTCGGCGGCCAGATCACGGTAAATGCGGTCGGCGGTCTTGCGGCGCCGGATTGAATCGCCGGCATCAAGAAACGACTCGATCACGTCAATGATCCTGGCTAACAGATTCCGCTCACGGGTAACATTGAGGCTGGCGGAAATCTCCCGCATATCGGTCTTCAGGTTGGAAATGATTATTGAAAGCTCTGCCTGGAACTGCTCGCTCTGGGCAAAGGGAAGTGGACGGACCGTATCAACGGTTGAGCGGACGTGCTCCTCGCATAGAAAGCCGAAACCCTGGAATGCGGACAGGTCGGCAAGCGCCCTTGACACATGTGCGGGATTGTCACTGTGCAGATTCTCGCAGGCGGCATGACACTGGTCCCAGGCCTGCCAGCGGTAGACAAAGTCCAGACCTGTGCCCTTGATATTCTGCAGCCCCATGATCCGGTTGGTAAAGTGGGGCGGGGTTTCCTCGCAGATGCGATTGATGAGCTGTTCCCCGCTGGTGTGGAAGTCTTCGATCACCACGATCTTGTTCTTGAACCATTTTCTCACCAGATTTCTGTATTCAACATCCAGAGCCGGCTGTTTTCCATCAGGAGCGCCTTCCAGGCGAGATGCCAGGTTACGGTATTCGTCATGGGAACTTTTGTCCAGTTCCAGCTGTTTAAGGATCTGCTCCGCATGCGGGCAGCCGGAATTGACAAGCTTTTCCCGTAGCGCGGCAGGATCGGTTTCCGCTGGTGAACCTCCGGATAAGCCACTGTCCGCGGCGTATTCGCCAAGCATGGCCCGGAGACGCTTCGCCAGTTGGGCTTTGCTGGTGGGGATGCGTTGTCTGCGGGCGGTATCGCCCAGTATGACGAGCGGGGCGGGTGCGGAAAAGTCCTGGGTGTCGGGCCACAGGCTCAGCCCGGCCAGGTGCTCCTCCAGCGCCCGTTTGATATACCCCGTCAGCCCATGAAGGTTGGAACCGATCAGGAAATGGCGGTCGGCGCCGATGTCATTCACCATGATCTGGGCAAAGACCTTGGATCGAGCCACGCGGTCAGCGCGGTTGTTGACAACGGTAGTGACCCAGTTTCCGGGCGCGTCGTCGGGATGGCAGCGGTCCAGCTCCATGCGCCGCCAGTTTTCGAGACAGCCGTAGCGATCGTTGGCGGACATGCCGCTGATGAACTGCAGTCGGCGGGTTCGCAACCGCGCCGCCGGGTAGGCTTTGAGCACGCCGATGTCCGGGACGACACGTTCGGGCATCTCCTTGAGGGCATAGTCCCGTTCAAAGCCTAGCTTGTCTGCCAGAGCAAGCACCAGCGCCACGTTGTAGGGGTGCTCCTCGTAGGGGAAACGCTGGAGAATATCCCCGGTCAACAATCCCGCTTCAAGCCAGCCCACCGAGGTGATTGCGGTGCCGGCCTTCCGTGATGCATCGGCAAGGATCGGGAGCATCTGCTCCTCGCTTGTGATCAGGGTGGAATTTTGCGGGATGAACTCCGTCATTACCTCGGGTATATTGATGCCCGCGGGGCCCTGTATGTCTTCATGGTCCGGGAAGGTGTTGGTGATGGTGGCGATATCGTCGCGCATCCAGCACTGCTGAAGGATATTCACGTAGACGGGGTTCAGCCCCATGCACTCCCAGAGCAAGACCTCGGTCCCCATCTCTTCCGCAAGTTCCAACACCTTGTGCTGCTCCCAGATGGTGGCCTTGTCGTATGGCCGGAACAGGAACATCTCCCTGAGTTTGTCGAAGGGATAGGCGTGGAGCATCATTGCCTCGCAACCGGTGGTCTTGCTGACCACCCCGAAGCCGTTGGCGGTAAAGAGCGCCGCCTTGAGCCTTTCCGTCCCCGATTTGCCGCGGGTGCCCCATCCACCTATTACAAGCGGGATTTTCCGGCGCGATCGCCTGGAGATCCTGTTCAGATAGAAGCGTTCCGCCAGGAAAATGGCAAGAAGAAGAGCGGCGAAAATCCCCAGATCTTCCAGGGAATTTTCATAGACCGACAGAAAATAGTCCGTTGCCCGTGAGATGTTCCCGCCGTCCAAAAACGGGATGGCCATGGGGAAAAAACGGCTTACCGACTGATCTGCCGGTTCGTTCTCTCCGGCATGGGGAGAGAAGCTGACGGTGAAACCGAGAAGCGCCATCGCCTCCAGGTACTCCGTGGGAGATGTCAGGCCGGCGGCCTGCCAGTTGCGCAGTTGCGCATAGCGGGAGAAACGGGTTGTCAGGGTTATCGCCGCCCGCAGGCGGCGCAATGGTGAACGGGGAGGGACAAGTTCCGTCACTCCTTCGCTGGTGACGATCCGGATTGCCGGGTGGGGCAGTATCCCCCGAAGCGCCGAGAGGAACTCATCGGGTAGCGGCAGGTAGGGGCGCCATCCCGCTTCCTCCGTCATGAGCAGCGGTTCGCCGGGAACCTTTGTGGGAGAGACCTCGGCCATGATGGCGGACGGAGTCCGGATCCCACCGGAAAAATGTCGGCCAACGGTATGTTTGAACGCCTGGCGCTTGTCCGGTGTGGGGGTGAGCAGTTCATGGATCAGACGCCACCAGCTGAATCGGAACCTATGCCCTTTGACAAGGAGATAGCGGCGGCCGCGCCGCGAAAGTTCGCAGCCGAATCCGTCCTGACATAGCAGCGCAAGGACGCGGCAGAGGGTGCTTTCGTCATGGGGGGTGGTGAGAGCGGAAGGAAGTAAACGGCTCTTTCCCTGCCCGATCAGTGATATCTCCCGGGCAAGTTCCACCCGAAGCGACCGCCGCACCGGATCCGAAAGGCACCAGAGTCGCTCCCCGGCCTGGGCCGCCCAACGGCGAAGCGCCAGATGGGGTGAATGACCGTGGAGACACAGGACGCCGGGGAGCAGGGCCTCGTTCCAGGCGCCGAGCGCCGCTTCGTCTGACTGTTCGCCCAGCGACTCAGCCCCGTCAACGATGACCTTGAGACAGACTCGCAGCACAAAGATGTCTTGCTCCTGCTCAAGTACCTTGCGGATCAGTTCTCTGCCCCCCAATGCAAACGGCTCGCCCCTCCTGGCGGGCAGGAGAGTCAAGAGGGCGGAAGCGCGCACCTGGGGCGACGGATCCCCCAGTGCGATCCGTTCCAGAATAACCGCATCATGGCGTACGGCGGCGGGCAGCGCCTGCCGCACATAATCGCTCGGATCCTTCATTACATGAGGCAGCAGATCCGCCAACCCCGGCGCAACAGGCAGCGACTCTCCCAGGATAGCGACGGCCCGCCGCCGGACAAAGATGTCGTCGTTGCGGGTGGATGGCTCGCCAAGACGCTTGCGGAGCGCCATTTCCAGAGAGGATGGTGAAAGGCATGCCAGCAACTCCAAAGCTCCGACCTGCAACCAGACCTGCTGGCGGGATTCGAGGGCGCAGCGGTAGACGAACTGGAGGGTAGCAGCGCTCACACTTTCCTTTCGAACGGCTGTCGGCATGCTCCGGATAACGGTTGACAGACAGTTGAACGCGGCTATGCAGACCCGATTGTCGCCAGCGTGTACCAGCAGCGGAATTATCGCATTTTCAAGACTGATTCGCTGCCAGAACAGTCTGGCCTCCGCGCTGCCGGATTCGGCGATCCCCCTGGCTGCAATGACACCCAGACGGTTGAGGATAAAACATATGCGCCGTTCCGTTTCGGAACAGCGTTTTTGAAAGCGGTCCATAAGCCCGTCATGGCCAAACCAGCGGTCGAGTGCCTTGCGGTCCTCCTCAAGTTCCCGCTCGTTCGCCCCGAGTTCCCGGCAAAAGGCCAGGATGTGCTCCCTTCGCTCGTGTTCATTTTCTGACCGGTTATAGCGGCCGTTGAAATCATCCCTGAGGCTGCGAAGTGAAGCAAGATGCTCCTGCTGCCCGGAGAGGGCGGTCAGCAGGAAATGTACAACCTGCTCCGCACCCGGCCCATCCGGTGGCGCGGCAGTAGCCGCCCAGACGGCAAATTCAGCTTCCAGTGGTTCAATCAGCCTCGCCCGCAGACGTATGTGGAGCGGAGACATGCCCTCCGTGAGAAACGGGATAATGCTAGTCTGATTCATATGTCATTCCGTTGTTTCGTGACGTGGGGGTCATCCTTTGCCGCAGATCGCGGAAATCCAGGTCTCCCGGGAAGAAATCGCGCAAGCCCCTGCCGTTGTTAAAGTGCCATGTCAGGGAGAGAATGCTGGTTATATCCTGCGATTCGAAATGCCAGTTCATGCGTGCGCTCAATTCAAGCCGGTCCAGGTCGCCATGCCAGCGGTTGTAGATGAGCTCGGTGCCGAGGCTGTTTTGGGAGAGAGTCCTGGAACGGTCCATATCGGAAAAATACAGGGAACTGCGGTAGAGGGCATTTGTCTGAAACGCCCCCAGCAGCTGTTTCCATCCCAGGGCCAGTGAGAGATGGTCCGGAACCGGATGGTCTTGCAGTTCATTGCTCGCAAGCGACAGGGTCCCGTGCCAGAGCGTATCAAGCCAGGGACGGTGGCTGAGAGACTCTGAAATGACTGCTCCGTAGCGGTGTTCGGCTTTGTAACGGCTGAAGATATCCTGGTCGAACTCCTGGCGGTCTTTGCTGTTTATTTTTGACCGGCTCAGTATCCTGCCGAACAGGGAGATGGATGGGCGGTGCCATGTCTTGGGTGTCAGTTCGCGCAGCTGGTAGACGCTCCCCTGAATATGGGTCGCCCATTGTGTGGTTCCGGGTAGCGGAAGGAGCGTATCGTCAACAGGATTTTGCAGGTAGAGGCTTCCAGCGATGCTCCAGGTGAAGGGTGCGTAAAGTGGCAGCTGGCTCAGCCTGGCCTGCATGCCCAGGGTGGGGCCGCCATGTTCCCGAATGCGGAACAAAGCGCCGGATTCGTAGTAGCGGCGCTCGCCGTTGAAATAACGATGGGTTGCAGAACTTTCCATAAACTGTTCCGGAGCGAGATTTTCATCACCCCCCTCCTGGACCGGCTTGCGTCGGATGAGTGTGCCGCTTGCAGACCAGGTGCCGTCTTCCTGGCGGCCAAGCGGGAAGTCGTCTTTTAGCCGCACCTTCCCAGGCGGCGCCAGGGTGGCAATGGTGACGGTCGGCGGTGGAACCGGTGTTTGGACGATCTCCACGTAACGCGCTGGCACAAAAGGTTTTTCGGCGACTATCACATGGGTGAAGAAGCGGTAGAGCCCTTCCGCGCGCCCTTTTTCCGGCGCAATCTCGACCTGCTGGAATCCTGAACCGACCATGCGGTAGGTAATGGTGGAGTCGCCGTCGCGCAGTTCGTCAATGCGCAGGACGGCCGGGCCTTCCATCCTCAGGCGGATCGGCTCCCGTTGCGTGGCGACCTGATAGGGGCGCTCGATTCTGTTCACAACCGGTTGCCGGAGATGGCCTTTCCGCTCCGGTTTGGTCTGCCGCTCCTGCAGGCCCACACGGAGAAACTGGTCGGCGAAGCGCTCTTCAATACCTATGCGGACGGCGTGTTTACCCGCCGGGACCCTCAGGGTGACCTTGCGGGGCGGCTGTCCGGCACGCAAGGTCAGGCGCTGGGGCTCCCCCTTGTCCAGCTGGTATGAGACCACCAGGGGTTGGGTAATGAGGTAGGGAAGTTCTTCGGCGGCAAGGGTTATCTCCAGAATGGTGGCGGACTTGTTAACCATGCTGAAGACCATGCGCCCCGTATCGGAGAGTAGTTGCTCGTTGTCCGCCGCTGGCGGCAGAAGCGCCCGGCGTACGCGCAACTGCGGGGTCTCCGGCCGCCACCCGGTCACCTCCCTGGTGCGGAGTCCCGCGCCGGAGGCGACCGCTGTGACAGGAACCCAGCTGCCGCGGCGGTAAAGCCGCTCGACGATAGAGGTCAGGCCCGGCGCTCCCGTTTTTGTGGCTGTAAGGGCGCGCACCATGGAGAGCGCCGGCAGATGGTATTCCGCCTTTTGTTCCGC
The DNA here is from genome assembly GCA_014380135.1 of Deltaproteobacteria bacterium. Taxonomy (GTDB): domain Bacteria; phylum Desulfobacterota; class Desulfuromonadia; order Geobacterales; family Pseudopelobacteraceae; genus JACRCG01. Next base: position 23,145 of record JACMKN010000197.1, on the reverse strand, counting down.
CGCCCAGAGCATGAGAACGGCGCGGCGCACGCTATCCGGATCGGAGGATTGGGCCGCCATATTGAACAGACCGGTCATATCTCCCCTGCCGAGTAGCAGGGCTGACTGGTCATCGCTGCCTGCGGCAATGGCCGGACGGAGTGAAGCAATGCCGTCCAGGTCAGGTTTGCGTGAGGATGCCAGCCAGAGGGTTTGTCGCTGAATATCGCTCAGGAGTTCCCGCCGGGTAAATGGAAGCTGGCGCGGTTCCTCCCTGCCGTCCCTGGAAACTCTGAGGATGCGCTCGCTGTCCGGAACAAGCGCGGTGTTGGTCAGTGGCTGAGCCGCCTGATAAAGGCCGTCCACTGCGGCTAAAAGGGTTTCCGGGGTGATGGGTGGCAGCGGGGCGGCAGCCAAGCGCGGGACGGTAGGCGTTGACCCGGACGAGCAGATCCAGGGAACCTCCCGATACCTGAAGTTCATGCAGGCCTGGACCCAGATCGATGTCCCGCTCAACTTTCAGTCCGGCGGAGTGTAATTTGTCTCCCACGATAGCCAGTCCCTGGGCAGGCATGTTTCTGGTGATCGGCTGGACGTAGAGACGTTCGCCGTTTCTCACCTGCAGCCAGCCATCCAGGGGGGTACGGGAGCCGATCGGATGGACCGGACGCGCCTCGATGAGGATTTTAACCGGTCCGGCCAGGCGGAGGGAGACCGGCTGCCCGGCCTTGGCGCGCAAAGAATGGAACCAGGTATCCCGGGCCTCGTTGGTCAGGGATACGGCACCGGCGCTGGCGGCAATCGCCCCCATTTCCGGTTCCATGACCCTTTGTCCGGGGTGGGCGGACTGCCATTTCTCCCAGTCGGCAATCGCGCGAAAGCGCGTCTCCCGGTTTTTGTCGGCAAGTGCGGAGCGGATACGCAACCCCTCTTCCAGATGGTTTGCCCAGACAATCCCCTCGGCGCCGCCGGCCCGCATTTTTTCGACCGCCGCAGGGAAGCGCCCGTCGGACATGGCGCGCAACCCCTGCCAGAGGGAGCTCTCCTCCACACTGGCGCCTTCGGCCAGAATTCGTTCGAAGCTGTTCCACCAGCCGAGCCGCAAAGCGGTCTGAAGCATGGCCGTGCGTGGGCGATCCGCGGGAGAAAGGATCAGAAACGCCTGGAGCGCCAGTTCCCGCTCCCCTGCCTCCAGCAGGGTCAGGCCGAAGGCGCGCAGAAATTCAGGCGCAGGAGTCCGCATGAACGCCGCAGCCCGCAGGGAGAGCAGGGCATCGCTATCGCTGGTTCCGGCATACAGGCGTTCCAGAACCGCCAGGGCCCCGGAGCGGGTTTCGGCATCCTCTCCGTACAGAAAGAGCCCCTTAAGCCGGTGTTCGGCCAGATAGTCCTCGTTCAGCCTGATCAGGGCCTCGATCTGCCCGAAAAGCCCCTGTCTCCGAATGGCGCCGTTTCCGCTTTGGGCCGGGATGCTCCATGCCTCGACAGCGTTGAGCCACTCGCCCCGTTTCTCCGCTTTTCGGGCGGCGTTCAGGGATGATTCGAGACTTTCGGCAGAGGTTGGCATTGGCCGGGCATTTGCGGTCGGCGGAGGCGCTACGCTTGCCGTGTAGGAGCGTTCCAGCGACCGGATCAGCCGGACCAGCGGCAGTTGCTCGCTTTCCAGTTCCTTTCCGGCTACCTCGCGGCGTTCAGCGAGGGGCGAAAAGGGGGTGGCATGGTTCGCCGTCTGTGCGTCCCGTGCCACAAGATCGCGAAACGCCCTGAAGGTGCTGCCGCCCTGTCCCAGGGCAGACTCCGCCTCCAGAAATTCGGTCTCGGCCATCCGGTAGGGACCGGAGGTGCGGTACTGCAGGGCAACCGGCAATGGTTTTGTATCTCCTCCGACCTTCCGGAGCCGTACCGCTGTTACATGGTGAGGCAGGGGAAGCTCCACGACTGCCGCTCCCAGCAGCGGGGCCGGCGCGCCAATTCCTGAAAAGGCGCCGCCCAACGTTAGCGGCCAGGGTGAATTATGGCTTTCCGCAAGCATTAGCAGGCCTGCTTCGGCGGGCAGAACCGGAACTGTTCCGTCGGGGAGTTCCGGGGGCCTCGTCATGACAAGTCGCTGGGGAGGTGAGTCGTCATACTGGACCGCAAGTTCGGCCCCTTCCTGGAGCGATTCCGTCGGAACGGCGACCCTGAGCAGTGAGGGGGCAAAGCGGGCCGGGAGACGGTAGAGGTAGGCCGTCCCGTTTCCGAAGGGCACGTTGTGGAAGGTGCCGCCGGCAAGCATGCGCACCAGTTCGGTGGTCTGCTGCTCACCCACTGCTCTGCCGAAGGGGTGGCCATCCGGTTCCGCAAGCCGGGAGGGGAGGAACCAGCGGAAGGCGGGTGCCGCGGACGGGCCGCCCTCCTCGGGGAACAGGTCGCGATAGAAGGTATGGAAGCCGGAAAATTCCTCGGCCCGGTTACGGACATCGGGATAATCGGGGCGGCGCTGTCCCTCTTCCCGCAGCAGTGCGGCTCCGACAATCCCGCCTTCCCTGCGCCGGTTATCCCGCGCGCTCATCAGCGCCGCCCGCTGGCCGATGACCGGCGAAGGGTTGCGCCCGGCAACGGTTTCGGCCAGCTCCCGATCGCCAAGGCCGGCAAACGAACCGGCCAGCAGCGGCGGAAATCCGTCATCTTCCAACGTGGCGGCCGAAGTGTTGGGGGCGTTCAGATCGGGGAACAGATAGTCGGGGCGTTCCTGAAGAAGCAGCCGCACGTAGAGGGGAACCGCTGCCTTCAGGTTGAGATAGTGCTGCCCCGCTGGCACATTGAGGTAGCCGGTCTGCCGCCGGCCAAGGAGGCGGCGCTGCTTTCCGTCATGACGGGCCGGTTCCATGTCGGGTCCTGTCTCGAATTCCAGCAGTTGCAAAGGTTTGCCGTCGAGATTCGCATGGACGCGATAGATGAACGATCGCCGGGACTCCTGCTCCGGATAGACCAGGTGGTTCTCAAGGGCGATCCTGATCGGCCCCTTCACGGCAACGGCAGTGGTTTGATTCGCCGCCAGACTCCAGAACGTATCTTCCCCCGGTCGACCCGCTCGGCCCAGCATGACACGTTCGAGCGGCAGGGTCACAAGTTGGCGATAGGGAGCGAGCTCGTCCAGCGTCTCGCGGTATGAAATGTAGGCGGCAACCGCAAGGGGCGTCTTGTGGCGGTGCGGCCTGACAATGCGGGCCAGCAGCGGTGACGGTGAAGAGGGGGAGAATAGCAGGGTTCCGCCGTCGCTGGAGGGGACTCCGGCAGCGAGGCGATACAGGCCGCCGCCGGATGAGAAGGAGATTTCCAGGTCGTCGGCGGCCAGCGGGCCGGATGCGGCCTCAAGGCGAAGGATTTCCCAGGCCGGCAGCCAGACCGTTGCCGATTCACCGGGGCCAAGTTTCAGCAGATGTCTTGGGGAGCTACCGTCATCCACCGGATCATGCCCCTCCACCAGAAGAGGGGGCCGCTCAACATTGTACCAGCGCAGGGGCAGGCCGTAGCCTTGCAGAAGCCTGGACCGGACTTCATCGAGGGAAAGCGCCGCCGCAGGAAAAAACAGGACGGAGGCCAGGAGCATGAGAATGAGACAACGGATCATCGGGATGCCTCCTCCAGGCACCGGTTCATGCTTGACCGCAGGGAAGCGCTGTTTTTAAGTTCGCTGCGGAATTTGCCGCTCAACTCCAGGTGAATGAAGCCGCTGCTCCCCAACTCACCCATGAGCATGGCGATGGAGTTGGTGGTGCCGCCCAGTTCCCGCACATCGGTTGGATAAACCAAAACCTTTGCGCCGGAATCTTTTGCAAGGCAGGCGGCGGCCTTGCGGACCCTGCTGGTCACGGATTTTGTCCCCGAGCTGATAATTACGTCGGCCTTCGCCCCGGGAGAACTCTTGCGCTTGCCCGCCTCGAAGCCGTGCAGCTGGGCAACGGTCCCTGCGGCTGTGACCCTGAGGAATGCCCTGGTCAGGGCGGTGAAATAGCTGTCGGGAAGGTGGGCCAGGTCGGCGTCAACACGGTATCCCCGTTCGTCATACCAGCGGGGGACTGTGTTCCAGACCGCCACCAGGCAGCGCCCCTCCAGGGCCATATCCAGGCCTATGCGCCGCGTCTGTTCATCCTTGAAGCTGTGGGGCATCTGAAGCAGAATGGGATTTCCACCCCGGCGCACGAGAAAGAAACCGCGGCCGGTCCGGTGTCCTTCCCGTTCCCTGAGCAGGATGAAATTTTCGTTCTCTCCGGAAAGTTCGTGCAGCTCGAAGTTCAGTCCCCGCCACCCCTCCCTCAGGATCGTTGCCGGCTCACCCTTGAGTGTGCGCACGAAAAGTTCCTCGGCCCGCCGCAATTCCCGATCGTTCGATTCTCGAAAGACCCCCTCCCGGCTCGCCTCGCGCAGCATCGCGCCGATGTCGGCGCTTTCCGCCAGGGCGGGGAGGATGGCCGTGATGGCTGACACTATCAGGACGGTTATGGTGTTATTCAGTGATCTCAATGGTGCGCGCCTCCCCTTCCTGATGGATTGTCCTCCTGGGTGAAATTCCCGGAGTCGTGCGCGAGAGCAGAAGATAGCCCTCCGCAGGCCTGTCCGTGATAAAGCGGATGCGGTAGCGACCGGGCGGCAGATCGGCCCCGAAGAAGACGTACATCGGTTCCGCGCCGAGAAGGAGCGCCCCATCAGTCCCCAATGCCTGGCTCTTTTCACCATCATCAAGGCGGATGGTGAAACGTTGTTCCGGAAAGCTCCAGCTGTTCCAGGGGCCTATCCCCTTTTTCCCGGCCGCCTCGCAGATTACACGAATCGCTGCCTTCCTTCCTGCCGAGGCTGGAGCGTAGTAGCGTGCTCCGAGCAGTTCGTCTTCACGGGAGGTTTTCTCGTAGACAAAACTGAGCTCCGAGCCCTGAAACCGGTTTGCCAGCCTTATGCTGGAACTTCCCGGCGCCGGCCCGGTATGGTTGATGGCAAAGCGAACGCCGGCAGGAGCCGTAACCGTCAAGGTATGCCTGCCTGTCGGTATCGGCATAAGCTTTATCTCGCCGAGGGCGCCGTCCAGGTTGCCGCTGAAGACGGGCCGGCCGTCAACAGCGATCCTGGCCCTGAACGGTCCAGTTCCCTTGCGTTGGTAGATGACGGTCGGCTCCACCAGGGCGAGACCGGTGTCGGCTTCCAGGGTTACCGAAGTCGTGGAGCCGACGGCAAGGGGAGAAAAGAGCGACGGAAGGGAATCACGGTGGTAGGCGATGCGCCGATCCCAGGGGGTCACAAGCCGCCGGGCGAGCCAGTTTCCTTCGGGGTGATAGTCCTCCCATGTGTAACGCCCGGCGATCAGGTCGGGGATGTCCTTGGGCGGACGGATCTGGGCGGTGAGAAGTATGGTTCGCTTTGTCATGAGAAGCCGGTCATGATCCGGATGGTAGAGCGGAAACCAGGCCGGATGGTGCTGCTCGTTGTCGTAGGAACGGTAGTAATCCTCAGGCACGCTGATTTCCCTGGGCAGCGATTCCGGACGGTTATAGGCCACTGCCAGAACCTGGCTCCCGGCTGCGAGGCGGATTCCCTTGGCGGTGGCCGGCATCAGGAAGTGGAAGGAAACCGGCTCGGAGATCACCGGCGCGGGCTGCTCACCGGTAACCGTTTCATAAGGAGAGGCAACGAATGGCAAGGTCAGGTTACCCGTGCGGATGGCGGCTCCGCTGCTGTCCAGGATCTGGTACGATACCGCCAGCGGCCCGGGCGTCTTCACACCCGGCTGGATTATCCGGCGCAGGTCAATACGGAAGGGGGTGGCTGTGTCCCGGTTGTGCTCCACCGGAAACTGGAGCGGGGCGCTGCCGTCAAATACATAGGCGCGAAGCTGGTAGGGGATCGGGGTGATCTCGGTCTCCTGGCCGCCTTCCGTAAGGAATGCGCGGGTAACCAGTGGGGACGGTGCGGAAATCTCCAGAATCCCGCCGGAAAAGGATTTGATAAAAGAAGCCGGGGATCCGTTCCAATGGACATTATGTGTGGAGCGATTGGTCGGGCCGAGTCCATACCAGCGGATGGTGATGGTTCCTTTCTTTAGCTGGTCACGAAAGGCGGGCTCGAAACGGAGAATGAGGCGCCCTCCCTTTTCCGGTACCGGCACGATGCTCCGGTGGAACGCATCGGCAAAGAGACCTGCCGGCAACCCTTCCGTCAGCATCTCCTCGCCTTCATTCTCCACAAGGACGTAGATCTCGCGGGAGACATAATTCCGCCCGCGTACTCCCGCCGGGCCGAGAGGATTCCAAATCCGGGCCACGATGTTCTGCTTTTCCTGTTCGGCAAGCAGCTCCTTCGGGTAGACGTTCCCGTCCGCCAGACGGCTCTTCTGGCGGTCGTTCATCCGCTGCCAGGTTGGTCGCAGCCGGTAGTCGGGGGTTAGTTCTGGTGTATAGAGGCGTATTGACACGTCCCGCAGGTCGGCGTCCGCCGAGGCCAGACGGAACCTTATCGCAGCCGGTTTAACCAGGCCGGTCAGGTTGATCAGCATGATGCGGGCATCCGCGGGTTGGACTTTTGGCGTCAGGTAGAATGAAGCATTATATTCCCTCTTTCTGTTTTTGTCCTGAAACAATCTCAGCTTTGTGCGGTGATGGTAGATGCGGCTCGCAAGCACGGCGCCGCCGGAGTCAAGGATCTGGTACTCGATGCCGTAGTTCCACTCCTGTTCGGGCGGGAACCGGCGCTTGCGGTATTCCGGAGGAAGACCGGCATTGCTGAGGATCCGGAGCGGGTTGCGCCCCTCCTGAATCGTATAGCTGGTCCAGCGTCGGCGGTCCAGTTCATAGGCGATACTGGCCGCTGCTTCGGGAACCAGGGCCAGCAGTTCGGGATCGGCTGCGGAGCGTTTGAAGATGAGCCCTATCCAATCGGCGGCGGTCCAGGCGCCGGCGATAAGCGTCAGTACGATGACAGTGTAAACAAGAAATCTCACCGGTGGTCTCCGAATTCGAGCAAAGCGGTACGGGCGTCGATGAATGAGGCGGCAATATCACCCGACATACCGTCCGGGGGTATCGCAAGGGTCTGCAGCGGCCGGCGCGGGTTCAGGTTCGCTATGGCCGAGATTCGCCCGTCAGGGGCCGTGATGAGCAAAAACGCCTGTTTGGTGTTGATATCAATGGTCCGTGAAAACCGATAGCCGGGCCAGGCTCCCTTGATGGCATGGAGAACGACCACATCCTGGCTGTTCAGATAGGAGATCAGTCGGCCGCGCAGCTCCGCCGGGAGCGGACGTGAGCTGTTGCGGCCCGCGCTGCTCAGAAAGCCGTGGAAATCCCGTTCATTCGTAGGAATGCCCAGAGAGCGGAACTGGGCGTCAAGGCGCTGGTTTTCGGTCTGCTGCCGGTAGGTTGCCCGGGCCGTGGGGGAAAGCCAGAGTATGGCGAATTCCTTGCCGAGAGTTTCATTCATGTATAGCGACTGGGGGGTAGAACCCACCTCATATCCGACCACATCCCGTCCGCCATCCACGAAACGGGGCGAGAGACGATCCTGGTCAAGCAGCTCCATCAGCTTCAGACCCGCTTCCGGAACCGCCGGGAGGGTCATGGCGCCGTTGCTGAAGGATATGAGGGCGCCGGCATTTGGGGTCACATGGTTCGGATCGAGACCGAAAGCGCGGCTTTGGATAACCATTATCGGTTCGGGCGATTCCCGCAGGACTCCCTGGCTGACCAGGCTGAACAGGCTTTCCTTGATGGATCCGCTGACCAGATTGGCGCTGCCGTCCCGGTTGGCTGCAGGATGGGCGCCGCCGATCAGGAGCGCCCTGGCGGATAGACGCTCGAACAGGTTGACGCCATACTCGAAGGAGTTGATCTCAAACAGGGGGCGGGGAACCTGCACCATGTAATTGTTTGAACGGCCGATTCGAAGAACGTAGGTGCCCCAGTAGCGTCGTGCGGCCTTTCCGGATTGCTCGGAGATGATGAAATAGTCTTGTCCTGTCGGGATATGGTGATAGATGGTCACGGAGTAGCCGAAAAGCGATGCCGCTGCCTGAACAGTGCGCAATGCTTCGGTATCCAGGCGCGGCTGTCCCCCTTTCGGGGCCTCGGCACGGGCGATGCCGATCAAGGGGGTTAAGACCTCGGTGTCGAACAGGAGCAATTCTTCGAGTTTGGGGCGGACATAGAGATCGGATCCCGGCCCGGCGATCTCTTCCTTGCTCCGCAGAATCCAGTCCTGCAGATAGCCGGCGATCCGTTCCAGCTGATCCTTGCGTTTCGCAGGATGGGTTGCAAGAAGCGGTTTGAAGATAACCCGCCTCAGATCCTCACTGTTCAGGACAAGTTCTGCAAAACCGGAAACCGTGGCGTCACGCTGAACATTCGGGAAAGGCGGCGCACTCCATTGAATGTGCAAGGCATCGAGGGATTCCCGAAGTCCGGCGAGATGAAGTCCCGGCGGCAGGGCCCCCTTGACCCACAGCGAGCTTTCCGGGTTTTGAGGCGAAATGGAACCGCTGCCGGTGCGCACACCGGCAATGGCCCGCACGCTGGCCGATTTATAGGCCCGGACCTGGAGCACATCACGTCGGGCTGCTACACGGTGGAAGGTGTGAAACATGGTTGTCGCGCTGCGGGATATATCCGGGACGCTGCCCTTGTCGGATGATTCGTCGTAGCCGGCAATGGCCAGAGCCCTGGCATCCGACGACATGAATATCGCCGCACCGGCCTCCAGTGAGCCCTGTTCGTTCAGAGGGGCCGGCACCTCGACCAGTAAACGCCCGGCCGCCATGGTGTCAAGGACGTAGATGCCTCAGCCGTGGCTCCCCTTGACCTCGCTCAGGTAGAGGTAGCGATTTTCGACGAGCGTCATGCCGTACCCCACCCTGGCCAGGAGTCGGGCTGCCTCATGGCGGCGGTCATTGCTGCCGGTTTCGATCGCTTCCAGCAATGTCCGGACAGCAGTGGCGAATATGTCAATATCCCGCGGAAGAGGCGCAACCAGCACCCCCGGAAGACGGCTCCGGTAAATGATGAGTTTGTCGTTTCTCAGGCGATCCATCAGTCGCACGTCTGGCGCCAGGGCGATTGTGGCGTGTTCGTTGTCAGGCTTCATGCTTCCGGGCAGGATGTCGGGAACCAGCGTGAGGACGAAACCGATAACACTGGCTACGGCCACGGCGATGACCGACGTCTGAAGTGTTGCCCGGATCGTTTTGCCGTAGGATTCAATCTCCGGCATCTTGATGGCCAATAAAGTGGGCAGAAGATAGCCGAAGCCGTATGCATCGGTTACCTTGTATTCGGGAGCCAGCCGGATGAGTGCGCAGGCAAGGACGAATTTGTAGGCATAGCTGATGGTGAAGTAGAAGACGAGCCGCCGGGTGCCTTCCATGGTGAAGGAACCGAACAACGGCATCCGGAGAATAAGGCCGGCAAACAGCGTCACGACGATCGCCTCGATGAAGGTAGTCACGATCCGCACGGGACTGTACCAGAGCAGCGTCAGGAGCGATGGAATGAGGATGCCGCTGAACTCCCAGCCGTAGCGAAGATTCATGCGGGAGGCGATATAGGCGGTGGTAAGCAGGATGATATACGCCTTGGGGCTGGCCAGGATGTTGGAAGCCAGATCCTCGTACATGTATCCGATGGAACTTATGGTGAAGTTGGTGTACTCCATCAGTACGAACCTGACGATGAACCAGGTTATGACAATGGTTACCGCGAAGGGGACCGCACCCCGGAACAGACCCGGCTTCCAGAAATGATTGGCAATGAGCGCTATGATCACCAGACCGAAGCTGTGCAGGTTATTTCGATAGTCAAAGGCGAGGTGAAAAGTCTCGTTGAGGTACTCCCCGAGTTGCGGCAGGAACCAGCCATCGAAGAAGACCCGGACGATTACGCTGGTCAGTAGAATGGCGAAAAAGCGGTCCCGTCCGAAGAAGTTGCCCCAGGCCCCCGATCGTGAGAAGCGTTCGGAAAAAAACCATACGATACCATATGTGGCGATTCCCTCGACTACGATGACTCCGGCGGACCAGGGTTTGAGGATGATCAGAGGAACCAGATAGCCGGGGACGATGAACCCCGATGCAACCCAGCCCAGGCGCAGATTGAAGAACGCAAGAACCAGAATGCCGATCCAGACCGTGGTGACCACGGAACTGTCAAGGCTTCCGGGTGGGAATATGTTAAGAACGGAACCGCTCATGACTGCCGGATCGGGATCCCTGCTCGCAAAGTGAATTTTTTCAATCGGATGGCTATGCTGGTCCCTTCTCCGATCTCGCTTGACGCCTTGATTGTCCCCTGCCACTGCTGTATATGCCGGATCGCCGTCCGGGCGCGGCGGTGCTGCACTGAATCGGTCAGTTCATCGGAGAAGAGGTTGCGATTCAGCACGTCGGTGGGCATGCCAAATCCTGTGCTGGCAAAGCGGTATGCGACGAATTCCTTTTCTTCGACCACTTCAATACTGATAACGCTGTTCAGGACGGCGTCATTGCCAAGCATCAAGATCAAGGAGAGGAAAGCCACCTCAAGTGTACGTGGAGAGGCCCAGACGGACGGCATGGCGCCTGGGGCAACGATGGATGTGGTAATCCGGCGCTGCAGCAGTTTGCGTTCCGCCAGAGCGGCAGCATCCCTTAGCAGCTGGGTGCCGTCAACCGGGTAGGCCCCGCGGCAGGAGATCGACTGATCCTCCAGTCGTAAGGAAAGCCCCCCGGTGAGCTGGTCCTTGATCTGTTCATGACGTGTGATCTCCCTCAGGTCGACAAGTTCGAGGAGGATCCCGTAAATGCTGAAAAGGCTTGCATTCTCGGCAGGAAGCTTCTGATCCGACTCAAGCAGCGGACGGATACGGAGGATGTAGTTAGCGCCGGAGTTCAGGTGCCGGGAGGTAGAGAGCGTGATTTCGGCGTGTTCGATCAGCACATTGTGGAAGTGCTCGCGAATCTCTTCCGTCGAAAGACCGCACAAGGTCACCACCAGATCGAGGGCCGTCATTTCGTACGTTGTCAGTCCGGCATCCTTGGTGATTTCGAGCATCCGTCGGTTTACCAGCAGAACCCTTCCGAAGAGGTCGTAGAGGATGGTTGCCGTCCCGAGTTCCGCGAAAACCGTTTCCAGAGTATTGACACGGCGCTCGAAAAGATCAAGGGATTTTCTCATCTCTTCATGGGGAATGTCCCTGGACAGGTCGAGATAATTCCCCGCGAAACTATTCTTCCGGAGCTGCTCCGACTGCCATTCCTGGCGCCGGAACAGCAGTTCGCTGATTTGTTTGCCGAAATCGCGGATGGTTTCCTTGAAATGGGGTATTTTTGCCGCGGTATCCGGATCGATCCCAAACGCCCAGAATCCGAGCGGCTGTCCGCCGAAGATAAGGGGAACCAGGTACTGGTCCTCGGGAACCTCACTCTTGATCAGGTAATTGGCATGTTCGAGCCGGATCGGGCCGCCGCCGGCAATGGCGGTGCTGTAGGGTGTGCGGTTGTAGTCCCTGCGGAGCTCACTTATATCGGTAATCGAGCAGTGCAAGGCCTTTACTTCCCGAAGACGGTGATCGCCAGGCACCTTTTCAAGGAAGATGGCCCTGGTGAGATTGAGGGTCTGGTTGACCATGGTGATCACCTGGGCCCAGTATTCCTGCGAACTGTAGAAACTTTCGGGCATGACCCGCTGCTTCAGCCTGGCTGAGAGGCTGAGCAGCATGTTGTCAACCGCCTCCTCAGCCAACAGAACACGTTGCCGGAATATAAGAAGAAAGGTGAGGGAGAATGCGACCATGGACTCGGTAACCGGGAACCAGACGCGGCCGAACTGAAGCAGCAACCAGCATGCCCCCAGGTAGACTGTTACCGCAGCAAAGGTGAGCCAGGTCAGAAAACGGATCTCCAGGAGCGTCTGGAGCAAGAGGCCCGCAAATACGATCAGGGCGATGAAAAACATTTGAATAATGAGAGGTGTTTCGCTGATGGCCTTGTTTGCTATCAGGGTGTCAAGGGCATGGGCGCGATATTCAATAAGCGGGACTTCCCGTTTGCCGGAGAGGGGAGTATGTAATCCCGGTTCGTGGGCCAAGTCCGAAAATCCGATAATGACCGATTTCCCCTTGACCAGTTCCGGGATCAGGCCTTCTCCCAGCGCCCGCTCCAGGGAAACATGGGGAAGTCCCCCGGATTTTCCGATGAAATTGATCAGGACAGGGGCTGTCGTCCTGCTGGGAATTCCCCTGTAACTGGCAGCCGCAGCGGCTTCCAGGGACGGATAGACCGAGTCTCCGACAGTAATGTTCATCTGCTGATGGCGGTGCATACCGAATTCGTCGATCGGGTCGGCTACTACCCCGAAGTGGAGCGTCAGGTTGGCGGCAGCGGAGGGAAACGGCTCCAGCGTACGCGACTCGGTGATGGACGCATCCTCGTGGATCCTTCGCCCAAAGATCACATTGGACTTTACGGCTTCTTCGTAAAACTGCCTGCTGGCACGGGCAGGCAAAAAGGTGAACACAATCTGCCTGGCCTCCTGGCGCCGCAATTCACGCAAAAGGGTGAGCCAGACATCGTCGCCCGATTCCATCCGTTCGAAACCTGCCTTTATGATCAGTATATTGCAGTCAGACGGTTTGGACGCAGGAGAAAGCCGGACGAAGAAGTTGTAAGCAAGCCCGTCGGGTATGCGAAACACCCCGAGCACCATCAGTAGACAGGTGACAAGTGTGATTAACGCACCTACGACCAGAGCATTTCTCCTGATATTTATCTTTATAGCGGGCATATGTGTTGTTTAGCCGCGAGCACGTGTAAGCATGAGTGATTTTTGCTCCAGTCTGCGTGTGCTATATGAAAAGTTAGATAAAGGCAAGGTAAAATAGACGGGAAATGTCTGCAAACCATCAATACTGGCAGTTACAAACCCTTGCCGGTTAAACGGGTGGAGATAACCAAGCCAGGCGGGGAGCCTTTCGGCTCCCAACCCCCTCGGAACCGTACGGGAAGAGCCTGACCCGGCTGCCTTTCCTCGTTCAATCTTCCAGTTTCTTTATAAAATCAGACACTGTCATAACATCCTGCATCTCGCGGAACTCCCTGAAGCCGTCGATGCCGTCGCTGTCCAGCCCTCGATAGAAACCGGGTCTGGCGTTTTTCAGTCCTGACAGGACCTTGTCAGCGGCATAATCCGATACAATCAGCTTATCGGCCCTGAACTTCAGGCCGAGCACGATACTGAACCCCAGCTGGAATAATCTTTTCAGATGTTCGCCGGTAAGGATTTCCACACCCTTTGTTTCATCTCCCTTGCACAGATATTCAAGGGCAATGTTTAAATAGCCGTAAACCCTTTCCACCACCGATCTCATGTATTCCATGTCGGAGAATGGGGCTTCATCGGCCACCAGTGCTGAATTGATCAGATAATTCAGTTCCAGGCGAAACAGTTCCGAGTCCATTTGGAGAATAACCCTCTCCAGGAAGGTCTTGCCGCTCAAATACGTTTCGGGAAGATTGACCGCTTCACCCGTCTGCAACAGCTCTTTGTCGCGGCCGGGTGTAAAAGTGGCCGGGTTGATGCGGGAGTAGATCTCAATCGCCTCATCATGGGGAGGAAAGCCCAGATCGGCAAGGCGACCTGATTTAATGCGATAACATTCCTCCTCCGATTCAATGTCAACTTCGCCGCTGACACTTTCCATCAGAGCTGTGTACAGGGGGTTGTCATGACGGCATACCAGCTCCAGGAATGCGCCGATTACAACGGCGTGTTCGGGGTTTTTGAATTTTATCAGGAAGACATCATCAAAGGTGTGGTCCCAATCAGTCAGACGTTCTTCATCCGTATTGAGATCGCCAATGCCGCCCGCGACGATAAGCTCCCTCCCCAGAAGAAGGGAGAGGAGATTGAAATCCAGATGGGGGAGTAATTCCAGAAAATGCTCCTCACTCCCTTTCAGAATATATCCGAGATATTCGACCGCCTGATCTTCCAGAAACGTCCAACCTCTCCAGAGTTCCATATCCAGAATGAAAATACACTGCAATGGACTTGCCAACCCCAGCAATTCCACGGCGTCAGCAGCGCCATTTTCCTTGAAAAGCCAATACAACTCCTGGGGTTGCATGGCCCTGGCCAGCTTCTTGTCGTCCGGGTCACCCAGAATCAGGTCCATCCTCTCTTTGGGGGGTACCTCGTCAAGATAGGTGCGCTTGTCGGCAAAAGGAAGTTTGTTGAACTCTTTCTCACGAAGTCTTACACTCGTTATCGCCGCTGTGCCTGCATCTCTTCCGGTCAAGCTTTTATCCAACATATATTCTCCTTGTCAAAAATCGCCGAGCTGGTGGTCCATAAAAATCACATTTTAAAAAAATCGCGCAACTACCTACTTTTTCGAGTCCCATGCCTCAACATGTGCCCGAATAGAAGAGCTTGGGGACACCCATTAAAAGGCTACTGCTTCCTTCTGAGAAAGTCACGCTAACTACCTGTTTTATAGTTGGTAAAAATATCAGTATTACTCGCGACAATGGATCGGGTCTATTTCCGGAACTGGCTAATCAAGGCTGGCCTCAACTCCCTCAGGATAAAGGCGAGGGAAATAATACCCCACCAACGATGCAGGAAAAGCGAGCATTACAGGTCCCTTTTCCGAATCAGAAACTAAATAGTCTTTTTCCAATAAACTACTGACGACCCTACGCGCTGAACGTTCGGGCATTCCGATGATATTCGGGATTTCTCCACGAGGTATTTCCCCGCGTAAAAATACATCTCTCAGTAAATGACCCGCTTCAGGTTTCAATTCACCAAAAGAAACTTGACGATCAACCGTCGCTTGTATTCTTTTCTGCATTCCATCCAAATCCAAAAGGCCCGACATAAAGTCAATTTGGTCAATAGCAATTTTAAGGAAAAATTTACAAAATCCCAACAGTCCCGCTTGTGTCAAATTTCCCCGGCCATCCAGATCTCCTCTACGAGGTTGGTCTGCCCCTGCCAAGGAAGCAAGATACTCTTCTCGATTCCTTGCGAAACCTCGGGAAACAGTCCACAACCCGTGGCCATCTATTTTTGCCTTTTTTAGGTAGGCATGAGTCATAAGACGTGTAACTCGCCCATTGCCATCCAGAAAAGGATGAATCCATGTAAGGCGGTGATGAGATACCGCCGCCGCGATAACTTGACTTAAACCTCTTAGTTTTTGAGGGTCGTAGGTTTCTTCGAATTTTTTCATAAAAGTGAATAGGTATTCTGATTTAGGCGGCAAATGCCTCCCAACCTCAACCTCTAATTCCCTTGTTTTACCAGGGATCACTTTTTCAGTTTTTCCATCTGCACGCTGTACGAAAAGATACTCCTCGGGCATCCGCTCATAAAATTCCTTATGTATCCAGCACAAAAAACTCTTGCTTGTAATGACTGTTCCCGGAGTATCCTCGATGTGGGCCTCGATGCGTTTCTGCACTTCTATATGCGCTTTACTTTCCAATTGATTTGCTCTTTTAGCAGGATCTTTGGAAAAGTCTTCTCGCATAGCGCGATCAATGTCTACAGGATGGGTGTTGTGCCCTTCTATTAAATTTGAATAGTAGCTATTCATTTTTCTTACTAATTCCATGATTCCTCTACGGGTAATTGGATGAACAGCGGCACTAATGCCGGCAGATTTACGAACCACCTCAATCGCCAAATCGTCGAGTTCTCCCGCAGAATCAGTAGGCATCATTGGTTCCATTTCCGAAATTTTTGTATAAAAACCATCTTCCATGTTGATTCCCCAGGCATAGGCCAGTATTTTGGCCGATATTAAATATCGTGGCTTTAATTAATTGTAAGTCCGCTTTTACACGAGAATTAGTAGTTGTGTTGAAAATTTGGCCGGTTTTAGAGGAGATCTTAGAAAATAAAATATTAAGTAGAAACGAGCTATTGCAATTAATTGCACATAAAGACATAGAAAGTTTTGGCCGATGTTTTGGCCGATGTTTTTGTACCGTATTTTACCAAATAAATAAACAACTTTTTCACTTTTTTAATTTTGCTGGCCGATGTTTTGGCCGATCTTACGGAAACTAAAAACAAAAAAAGGACCATTCAGGTCCTTTGTCTCAGCATGACCCTGCGGCCCACTATATGTGGGCCGCAGGGTGTAACATTAAGTCAATAAATCTTACTGACAGCCGCCCAAAGTGGCGGCTGTCAGTATAAATAACGTCAAGATTCTTTGCAGTCAATTTGTTTAAATGGCGTGTGATTTTTTCATTCTCATCTGTTTTGCTCAACGGTGTGGGCCTTGAGCTGCCGGGCGATATCTTGCCCGGTCACGCTCCGAGGGCCTGGTGTACGCCCGTCATGGGCGTGAACTTATGGGGTGCAAGTCCCCTGTACTAGAATCCAGTCACTGTCGCGAGACAGAGTAAACAAAGTACTAGGAATGGTCGCTTTCTGGTGGTGCCGTGAATACGCAGGCCGGCAAAGGAGCGGCACCACTTCTCCGCTTCCTGTTGGGCATGATCACGATTATTGAATTCCTCTCCTTTGAAAAAATTCTCACGGACGTACCTGACCTGGTTTTCAACGGTACCTTTCCCTTCCGGGTGCCGGACCACAGCCGAATCGATGATAAAACCCCGGTGCTGCGAATAGTCTTGAAAGGTCCGGTTAAAAACAGGTTCATAGCGATCAGCCTTAACGACGGCGGCTTTCATGTTATCCAAAATGAGGCGCCTGGTAACGCCGCTAAAGAAACTCCAGGCTTCTTCCATACCGGTGATCAAGGCATTGAGATCCTGACGGTGAGTCAGATACACGTACTGGTAGCGGCTCTGGATCAGGGTAACCACCAGGGCATGGAGTACACGGTTTCTGCCAACCTCCGGGTCAAATACCAGCCCCATTTTACCGAAATCAACCTGAGCTACTTCACCCGGTTCAGTGTCGGCCATGCGCACGGTAACATTCTGTCCGCCGAAACCTAACTGCTCGCGGGCATAGCGATAGAGGGTGCTGTAGGTTACCACCACTCCCATCCGCCCAAGCTTGATATGAGCTTTGGTCAGGGTCAAATGGTCATTCTCCAGCCAACCGGAAAGCAACTCGCGGTGAGGCAGCAGTGGAGCACAAGCACCCAGTTCAGGGTCCTTTGCTTCGCCTCCATGCACAGAGCGGATGACCGCCGTTGCAATCTCTGCCAACTGATCATCTGAGACGGTGTCGTCAAAACCATGCGTCGCCGCAAGTCAGAGATAGTTCCGAATCGTGTTGCGGTCAATTCCGGTAGAACGTGCTATCCGCCGAAAACTGTCCTTTGCTTTTGCCCTACGCAGAATATCGATAATATTTGTCACGCTGTACTCCTTGTGCCCCATGTATCCTCCGTTCAAAAATTGAGAGGAGACATGGTACAGCTTGTAGTCAGCGCCGTGCCAAAGATTACCCGTGGTGGGTGAATGCTCTTGAAAATGGGGTGGGTGAATGCTCCTGATAAATGACAGGGCTCACATTCTGTTCCGTTTACTGATCCAGTCCGGTAAAGCGTGCCTTCTGTCGGCAGTCAGAGAGGCTATGAACCAGAAGGCGGTGCGCCCGGACGTGGTGACTGCCATCCTGGCAAAGCCCACTTCGTCTCCCGCCTGTCCGGTGACACCACACAACGGCAGCCTGCTTGCCATATCCTACGAAGAAAGGAGCCTGACCTGCTATGACCCGGTTATCTGAGTTGTGGAGTTTGTTCCGCCTGTTGTCTGATCAGAGTTCGTTCTCGCCGGAGGAAAGGAACTTTCTTGAGCGCTTCCTGGAAGAGGAGGAACGTCTCAGGCTGGCGAAGAAGATCAGCTACCTGTTGGCCCGTTCCGGCATCAAGCGGGTAAAGACCCTGGGTGAGTTCGACTGGAAATTCAATCCAAAGCTCCCCAGAGAGAGGCTTATGGAGTTTATGGCGCACCCATGGCTCAAAGAACCGTGCAATCTCGTTCTGATCGGCCCGGCGGGTGTCGGCAAGACTCACCTGGCTCAAGCGCTGTGCCACGATGCCGTGATGAAAGGGTATCAGACCTTGTTTCTTTCTCTTTTTGATTTGATGGCAAGAATTGAAAAGGCAAAAAGCCTTTACAACGCCATTGATTTTTACGCCAAGGTTCCTGTCCTCTGCCTGGACGAAGTAGGTTACGCCTTCCCTTCAAAGGATCAGGCAGATGCCATCTTCCAGGTCATTGCAAAACGGGCTGAAACGAAAACCACCATCATGACAACCAATCTCGTCCCATCACAATGGAACAAGGTCTTTGACGCTACTACTGCTACTGCAATTCTGGATCGCCTTACTATGAACGGGACGTTCCTGACGATGGATGGGAGGTCGTATCGAAGCAGAAAGTAAGGCCAGGGGCCTGACTTGAATAAATTGAAAATCGTAATCCGGAAAAAGGGCAAGGTGCATCTTGAAGACCAAGCTCAATGGGTAGCTGCAACTTCAAGCAGGGTACTTGGCGCACGGGTGCGTCAAACACAACAAATACTGCGTCGCCACATGACGGAAAATGGCAACCTTCTGATGACGCCTAACATCTTTGCCTACATGCGTCAGCACTATGGATTGGACAAACTTATCAGTTATGGAACCGAACAGGTACCTGATACTACACTGGTCGTCAACCCGGAATATCGACGTCTTGATGGAGAAATCCGAAAGAAGGCAGCAAAATTAAGTAGACTGGCAGCACAGTTTGGCGGTCTTGGACTGGAAGAGGACATTGAACCGGGCAAGGTCAAGATGCATGAATCAAAAAAAGGAGAACTTCAGGCTGCGGTGGAACACCTCCGGGCGGAGCTGGCTCCACTCAAGGAACGACTCAAGCGTGTCAAACGGCACATAACGTTTGGTGCATTATCCGAAAGCCCGCTTTGAACGCCTGTCCGTCAGTAGTAAGCATCTGATAGATACGGTCAAGATGGTGGCATATAGTGCGGAAACTGCTATGGCTCACACATTAGGAGAGAAGATGGCGAGAACCGATGATGCGCGGGCGCTGTTACGTTCCATTTACACCACCGAGGTGGATCTGATTCCCAATGAAGCTGAGGGTACTTTGACGGTTCGCCTGCACAACATGACCAGTAGGATTCATGATGCAGCTGTAGCTCACTTATGCAAGGAACACAACGATACTGAAACCGTCTATCCGGGGACAAATTTGAGGCTGGTTTATGAATTGGTATCATCGCGAATTCCGAGAGATCAGGAGTTCTGAAGTTTACTCGAGTTAGGCCTCTGGCGTTATTTTCTGCTGCAAAACGACCTCCCATCCATAGTCAGGAACGTCCAGTTCATTGTGAGGCGATCCAGAATGGCAGTAGCGGTAGTCGCATCGAGGACCTTGTTCCATTGAGATGGGGCAAGGTTGGTAGTCATGATGGTAGTTTTCGGTTCGTCCCGCTTGGCGATGATCTGAAAGATGGCGTCGACTTGATCTTTTTTTGGAGAACATCACATTGTATATGACGAATTAAGTCATTCGTGAATCAAGCGGCGAATTAGAATTAATCAGGTATAATTACTCATGGAAATTTTTTTGTTGACATGCAGATCTGCATAAGAGTATAAATCTCTTTCCCAAAGTGGAGCAGTAAACATCGCGCGAAACATATGAATGGAGATGCCGGTCTTATTCCGGTCCTACACCTATTCCATTCCCCTCGAATTATAGTTAGTTTCCGTGCGCGATGCAATTTTATCAAGTCAGTCATAATAACAACAATTTGTTTGTCAATTGTCATAATTCATTATTACATAGCTTGCTTGATGGCGACTCGATCGAAAAAGTGTGCCATATGAATAAAAAGATTGACATTGGGTTGATTAATTTGCTACTTTCACGGTTCGCTTCTTGGTGGACCAGTTTTGATATTTATTTTGTCGGGAGAATATGACGACTATGCCAACAATTAACCAGCTTATTCGTTCGGGTAGAGAAAGCAAAAACGATAAATCGACAGCGCCTGCATTGAAGTGTTGTCCGCAGAAGCGCGGTGTCTGTACGAGGGTTTATACTACTACCCCCAAAAAACCAAACTCCGCACTGCGTAAGGTGGCTAGGGTTAGGCTCACAAACGGAATTGAGGTTACTTCTTATATTCCTGGAGTGGGCCATAATCTACAGGAACATTCAGTTGTTCTGATTCGTGGTGGCAGGGTTAAAGATCTTCCGGGTGTGCGATATCATATTGTTCGTGGTACGCTTGACTCGGTTGGTGTTAAGGGACGTATGAAGAGTCGATCCAAATACGGCGCTAAGCGTCCGAAATAATATTGCACCTGATTTGTTGAGGGGAAAGTTATGCCAAGAAGAAGAGAAGTACCCAAAAGAATAATACTGCCGGATCCTAAATTCAATGACAAGGTTGTTGCAAAGCTCATTAATACTTTGATGCTTGCCGGGAAAAAAAGTGTCGCTGAATCAATTCTGTATGGTGCGCTTGAGCTTGTTGCTCAGCGTTCTAATGATGAGGCAGTAAAAGTTCTTAAGAAGAGTCTTGAAAATATTAAACCGATGCTTGAAGTTAAATCCCGCCGAGTTGGCGGTTCAACTTACCAGGTTCCAATTGAGGTTCGGCCCGAGCGTCGCATGTCTTTGGCAATGCGCTGGTTGATCAAATATTCGACAGCCCGTAGCGAAAAAACAATGACTGACAAGCTTGCTGGCGAGATCATGGATGCTTTCAATAATCGCGGTTCGGCAGTCAAGAAGCGTGAAGATGTTCATAAAATGGCAGAAGCCAATCGTGCCTTTGCCCATTACCGCTGGTAGTAGTTTAAACGTTTTCGGAGGATTCAGTGCCCCGCTTATCACCACTTGATAAATATAGAAATATCGGCATAATGGCCCATATTGATGCCGGCAAAACAACGACTACAGAACGTATTCTGTATTATACTGGTGTTTCTCATAAAATTGGCGAAGTCCATGAAGGCACTGCCACTATGGACTGGATGGAGCAGGAACAGGAACGTGGTATCACTATCACCTCAGCTGCTACTACCTGTAACTGGGATGACCATAGAATCAATATTATTGATACACCCGGCCATGTTGACTTTACTATTGAAGTAGAACGATCTTTGCGTGTACTCGATGGGGCTGTTGCAGTATTCTGTTCGGTGGGTGGCGTTGAGCCTCAGTCTGAAACTGTCTGGCGACAAGCTGATAAATATGGTGTTCCGCGTCTAGCTTTTATAAATAAAATGGACCGTGTTGGTGCTGATTTTTTCCGTGGCGTACAGATGATTAAGGATCGCTTGAAAGCAAATCCTGTTCCAATTCAACTTCCAGTGGGCAAGGAAGAAAATTTCAAGGGAATAATAGATCTTGTTACAATGAAGGCAATCATCTGGGATGAGGAGTCTCTTGGAGCAACGTTCAGGGTTGAAGCCATTCCTGAAGATCTTCTTGATGAAGCGACTGAGTATCGTGAAAAGATGATCGAAGAAATCTCGAGCCATGATGACACTCTTATGGAAAAATATCTCACTGGTGAGGTACTTACTGAAGAAGAAGTTAAAGCTGCTATTCGCAAGTGTACAATAAATATCGATATCTGTCCGGTAATATGCGGCTCTTCTTTCAAAAATAAAGGTGTACAAAACCTTCTTGATGCAGTTGTGGATTATATGCCGTCACCTCTCGACATTCCAGCGATCAAAGGTATTAATCCTGACACGGGTGCCGAAATGGAACGCCATGCCTCAGATGCTGAGCCATTCTCAGCACTGGGTTTCAAGATAATGACAGACCCGTTTGTAGGTCAACTGACTTTCTTTCGTGTTTATTCTGGTGTAGTACAAGCTGGATCGTACATCTATAACTCTACTAAGGGTAAAAGAGAGCGTATAGGCCGAATCCTGAAAATGCATGCCAACAAACGCGAAGAAGTTAAAGAAGTATATGCTGGTGATATTGCTGCAGCAGTAGGTCTTAAATACACAACAACTGGCGACACTCTTTGTGAAGAAGATAAAGCGGTTATTCTTGAGTCAATTGAATTCCCTGAACCGGTTATTTCAATCGCTATTGAGCCTAAGACCAAGGCTGAACAGGAAAAACTTGGTTTTGGTTTGCAGAAGCTTGCCAGTGAAGACCCTTCTTTTCGTGTAAAAACAGACGAAGAGACAGGTCAGACTATTATTTCCGGTATGGGCGAGTTGCATCTGGAGATTATTGTAGACCGGTTGATGCGTGAGTTTAAAGTTGAAGCAAATGTTGGCAAGCCTCAGGTAGCCTATCGTGAAACAGTTACAAAAAAGGTCAAGGTAGAGGGCAAATTTGTTCGTCAGTCTGGTGGTCGCGGACAATATGGTCACGTATGGCTCGAAGTCGAACCGCAGGAAGCTGGTAAAGGCTATGAATTCGTTGATGCGGTCAAGGGTGGAGTTGTTCCTCGCGAATATATTCCTGCCGTTGATAAAGGCATCAAGGAAGCTCTCGATAATGGAGTATTAGCCGGATTTCCTGTTGTTGATGTCAAGGTTACACTGATAGACGGCTCTTATCATGAAGTTGACTCATCTGAGATGGCCTTTAAAATTGCCGGTTCGATGGGCTTCAAAGAAGGTTGTTCAAAAGCTGGCCCAATTATACTTGAACCGATCATGTCTGTTGAAGTTGTAGTTCCTGAAGAGTATATGGGTGACGTTATTGGCGATCTCAACTCTAAACGTGGACGCATAATGGGTATGGATTCACGTGCTGGTGCCCAAGTTATCAGTTCCATGGTTCCACTCGCACAAATGTTCGGTTATTCGACTGATCTGCGTTCAGCAACGCAAGGTCGTGCTACATATGCAATGACATTTGACCACTATGAGCCAGTACCGAAGTCCGTCGCTGAAGAGATAGTTGCAAAAGTAAAGGGTTAATCTAACTTATATCTGTAACTCAGGAGGGCCTTTCTCATGGCAAAAGCAAAATTCGAACGCAACAAACCGCATTGTAACATTGGCACCATTGGTCACGTTGACCACGGCAAGACCACTTTGACTGCGGCCATCACCAAAGTTTTAGCCGGCAAGGGTCAGGCCGAATACAAGGCTTTTGACCAGATCGACAACGCCCCCGAAGAACGTGAGCGTGGTATCACCATTGCTACCGCCCACGTTGAGTATGAAACCGACAAACGC
>JACMKN010000196.1 GCA_014380135.1 Deltaproteobacteria bacterium | reverse complement strand
TTGCTGGAATTGAGCGGTTCGTTGGGAGAGGCGGTGCCGGCGTTGGAGATGTGATGGTAGCGGTACTCGGCCATCAGTGCCACGTCCTTGCGGATCAGGTACTGCAGGCCGGTGCCGCCCTGGTAGGAAAAATCAAGGCGCGTACCCATGCTCGGCAGCCCCAGATCAACAAAGAGAACCCCGCCACCCGCGAAAACATAGGGCGCCAGATCCTCCAGGCTTGTAAACTTCCAGCTTCCCAGCAGATAACCGCCCGCCATCGATCGCCCCCCCTGATCAATAGCCAGGTGAAAGGGGATCTCCATCAAAAGCTCGTGACGCCCCTGATACCAGCTGCCCTGGCCGACTTCATCGGAAAGAAAATAGCCGTAGCGGGCGATGGCGTCCCAGGTCTGCACCTGTGTCCGGGTTGCTCCGAAATTGCGGTGACTGATGCCATAGCCTGTCAGCAGGGCCAGTTCACTTTTAGCGTCGGACATGTTGCCGGCGGTAGCGGCTGATACTGAAAACAGAAGTAACAGTACGGCAATGATCAATAAATTTGACGATATCGGCGGTTTCATAAGCTTCCTTACCACTTCTTTTTCATTTCAAAGGCCATAATCTCGGGCAGATGCCGCAGGAACTTCAAGACGCTGCGGGGCGATCTCCAGAGCATGCTGGTGTAGCCCCAATGAATGCGGGATCGGTGGTAAAAACGGCGGATGAATTCGTCGTAAAGGTCTTCAAGCTGTGCCTTTGTCATGCCGTGCGGCACAAATACGAAGTTCATGCAGTTCATCAGCGGCCAGTTTTCGTCGAAATCACCATGCTCACGGATCGTTTTATAGACAGGCGCGCCGGGGAAGGGGGTGAATTTGGTGACGTTGATCTCCTCCAGCGGCAGCGACAGGGCATATTCGATCGTGCGGCGGATGGCGGCTTCGTCCTCGCCCGGTAAACCGACCATGAAGAGCCCCTTGACCCGCATGCCGGCCTCCTTGACCATCTGCAGTTTGCGGCCGACCTCGTCCAGCCCGAAGAATTTGCGGTGTTTCTTGACCACTTCCGGGTCACCCGATTCAATCCCGAAATTGACCTGCCAGCAGCCGGAATCCTTCAGTAGTGTCAGCAGTTCCTGATCCACATGTTCCAGGCGTGCGATGCAGTTGTAGGTCAGATTGAGCCGGTTTTGTTTCTTCAATTCGCAGAAGCGGGCCACACGCTTGCGGTCAAAGGTGAACAGATCATCGTAGAAAAACACATGCCTGATGCCGTATTTTTTATTGAGCATGGTGACATGCTCGATAATGTATTCGGGCGAGTTAAAGCGGAATCCGCGTGCAAAGACCGATCGGTCGCAGTATGAGCAGCTGTAGGGACAGCCGCGGCTGGATATGATGCTGGTGTTGGGCGCCGTTGGAAAACTGAAGAGCGGCAGGCTGTAGCGCTTGGGAAAGTCCGGCAGCAGGTGATAGGCGGGGAAGGGGAGAGCGTCCAGATCTGCAATCAGCTCCCGCTGATCCGTCAATGTTCCGACACCATCTTTACGGTAGGCGATGCCGGGGATGTTTTCCACGTTCCTGCCGTCGCTCTTGGCCAGCTCCAGCATGGTCTGTTCGCCTTCGCCGATCACCAGATAATCGATGGCCGGGAATGAATCCAGCAGTGCGGCGCCGATCGTGCAGGCGTGGGCTCCGCCCAAGACCGTGATGATTTCGGGGCTGTGCTGCTTGAGCAGTTCCGCGGCCCGGTAACCTTCCATGAAGGACGATGTTGTGCAGGAAAAACCGACTATATCCGGCCGTTTAAGCAGTATTGCTTCAAGTACAGCTTCGGCTGGAGCCGGGGCCGCGTAGCAGTCTAAGATATCGACCGGTATCCCGTTTTGCTCCAATACGGCGGCGATGCTCATGATCCCCAGCGGTGGCATCAGGTTGAAGATCGTGGTTATATCTTGCACCCCGGGCAGGAAGTTACTGCCGTAGGGGTGGACAAACAACACCTTCACTCAACGACCTCCAGCAGCGCTTCCATGCCCTTTTCCCTGTGACTCTTCATGAATGGCACTTTTTTGCTGCAATAGATCGGATATTTTCCTACTTTGCCGGGTGTGAAGAAAAAGGTCTTGGGATCCCTGGACAGGGACTCGTTGATGCTGATCCCGGCTTCCGGGGCGGAGATGACGAAATCGTGCGGTACGATCAGGGCGTCCTTGCGAACCTTGATCTCGACCGGTACGTTGATCTTGACGACGATGTGTCCCGGTTTGAAGAAATATTCACTTCCCAGCATTTCGACCCGCTGGACGCCGTCCTTGTCGATCTCTACTATGGTGGGTGGCTCGGCTGCCATGCTGCAAAAAGCGGTCATCACGATCAACAAAAATGTTAACAGGGTTTTCATGGGAGCTCCTTTCGGTTTGATAATGCATCTTTGCAGAAAGTTGTTTTCATTGCCAGCAGAAACATCTCTCTCCGGCCAGCCGTCCGAATTTGCATAAATATTGACAAGCTTGATATCGTCAGGGATTATGCCGGTCATGCCCGAACTTCCCGAAGTAGAAAGCGTTCTCCGCGCGCTGCGCGATGGTCCTCCGAGACTGCCGGGTCGCGTGATCAGTCGTGTCTGCCTGCTCTGGGACGGTTTGCTCTGCGACCGTGCTCCGGGTGAGTTCTGCGACGAGCTGGAAGGAATGACCTTCTCAACCATCCTTCGTCATGGCAAATATCTGATTTTCAGGCTGTACAGGACCGGCCTTGATCGCAGGGAATCTTTTCTGATCGTTCATCTGCGCATGACCGGCAGGTTGTATCTGGTGCCAAGCGCACAGGCGATCGAACGACACACCCGCCTGGCGCTGCTGCTTGATGAAAATTTGGCACTGCGCTTTGACGATCCGCGCAAATTCGGCCGGGTCTGGCTGGTGAACGATCCGGATGAGGTATTATCCGGTCTCGGTCCGGATGCGCTGACCGTCAGCCTCGAAGTTTTCACATCACGAATCTCCAACTATCAGCGCCAGATCAAGCCGCTGCTTCTGGATCAATCCTTTCTGGCCGGCATCGGCAATATCTACGCTGATGAAAGCCTGTTCAGGGCCGGCATCCATCCGCTTACTTCCAGCCGCTCACTTACGGACCGGGATGTGGAGCGGCTGCACCGTTCCGTAAGCGAGGTGCTGACCGAAGCGGTTGAAAACAATGGCGCCAACATTGACGGGGTTTTCGAGGAGGGGGGCTTCATTGTCAGTGTCTATGGCCGCACCGGCAAACCCTGCCCACGCTGTGGTTCAGCGATAATAAAAATCAGGGTAGGGCAGCGCGGTACGCATCTTTGCCCGGCCTGCCAGCCGTTTCGCAAGCTGATCTGATGGCTGGCCGGGATAGTTTAGTCTTGCTAAAACAGGCAGTTTGCAGTATGTTGCTTCGCTGTAACAATTATCATTACAACTTATTATGGAGGATGCATGTACAGCCAACCGGGCAAGACCAAATTTCAGGTTGATTTACGACAGCACTTGCGTGACCAGAACATCAGCGGCAATCTGGTGCATCTTATCTGCGAAATTGCCGAGGCCAGCAAGTATGTGATCAACGCGGTCAGAACCGGAGATCTGGGTGTTGCCGGTACCTCAAACCTTTACGGTGAAGAGCAGTTGGCGCTGGACGTTCTCTCGGATCGTATCATGCGTAAACGGCTGCAGCATTCCGGTGTCGTCTGCAACATCGCTTCCGAAGAAATGGAAGAAATCTTCCAGGTTACCAGCAATCCAAAGGGTATGTTTTCAGTCGCCTACGATCCGTTGGATGGATCGTCACTGGTGGATGTCAATCTGGCGGTAGGTACGATCGTGGGCATCTACCAGGGGGAGGACCTGCTCCAGCCGGGCCGCAGGATGGTCGGCGCAATGTACATCCTCTACGGACCGCGGGTTTCCCTGGTATATTCGGTCGGCAAGGGCGTTTTTGAATTCACGATGAACCAGCTGATGGAATACACACTGACCCGCGAAAACATCCAGATGAAGCCCTCGGGCGACATCTACTCACCGGGCGGTTTGCGTAAAAAATATAGTGAAGGAAACGAGAAGTTCATCCGCTATCTGGAGGACAAAGGCTCCAAACTGCGCTATTCGGGTGGTTTTGTACCCGACATAAACCAGATTCTGATGAAGGGCAAGGGTGTTTTCATGTACCCGGCGCTGTCGGATGCTCCCAATGGCAAACTGCGGCTGCTGTTCGAACTCAATCCGATGGCTTTCCTTATTGAGCAGGCGGGAGGCTCGGCCACCAACGGTGAAATTCCGATTCTCGACATCGTGCCGGAAGGGCTTGATCAGAGGGCGCCCGTATATATCGGCTGCCGCAAGGATGTGGAAAAGGCCGCCGAATTTCTGAACGGCTCCTGTTAGCAGCTTGTTGTACGGGGTATGAAAAGAAAGGCCGGGAAGGGTAACTTTTGCATGGGGTGCGGATCATACCGTACCCCATGTTTCTTTTTAAACGAGCCGTTTGCCGGCACATTCCTCCCATTGGTTGCGACTGATCGAGAGGAATAACTTTGCAATATCCGGGTCAAACTGGGTGCCGCTATTCTTGATGACCTCTTTTGTTACGGCGTCATAGGGGAGCGCTCGACGATAGGGACGGTCAGACGTCATGGCATCCAGTGTGTCGACTAATGCAAATATCCTGGCTCCTATGGGTATCTGGGTGCCCTTGATCTGATTTGGATAGCCTCTGCCGTCAAAGCGCTCGTGATGCCCCAGGATGATTTCAGTTGGCTTTTTCAAAAATTGAATCTCCGACAGAATTGCATAACCGACTTGGGGATGTTTGCGCATTTCTATCCATTCACTATCATCAAGTTTCCCTGGTTTAAGCAGGATATTGTCTGAAATACCGATCTTGCCGATATCATGCAGCAGGGCTCCTTTGCCCAGTTCTTCCAATTCTCTGCCGGCAAACCCCATTTTTTTGGCCAGAAACACGGTATAGCTCATGACTCGTTCGGAATGCGAACCTACTTCTTTCTCGCGTGCATCCAGGGCTCTTACCAGCGCAGTCAGGGTACTGTCATAGGCCTGTGACAGTTCGTTCATCGTCTTGCGAATCTGCTCTGTCTGCTCCATGACCTTGAATTCAAGGCTGGCCTGATAGTTTTTCTTTTCGATGGCCAGACAGCGGCGCTCGATCAGATTTTTGATTGTCAGCACAACCCGGTTGATGCCGAACGGTTTGGTGATGTAGTCATCCGCCCCCAGATGAACACACTCCAGGGCAGTATTCATGTCGGAGAGCCCGGTAATCATCAGCACGGCAATGTCCGCGTCCACCTTTTTCAAGTCCCGGAGCAGTTCCACGCCACTTCTGCCGGGCATCATGATATCGGAAATAACCAGGTCTATCTGTTGCTGACCCATTATTATGAAGGCTTCATCGACGTTTGCCGCCTGATGGCAAACATATTTTTCCTGCTGCAGCGCAGAAGTCAATAAATCCCGAATCATTTCCTCATCGTCAACAATCAGAATATGCTCATTCATCGGTGTTACTCTCCAGCCATTTCGGCATCTGACATGTCCTAACCGCTTGCAACATCACTTCTATCACCCAATTGCCATGTTTTCAAGCAGCATAACCTGTGATATAGTGCCCTCGGCGTTATTGATGCTGATAATCATCAGAATATGTGCGCCGTAGTGAAGACACCTGGTTTCGGAGGCATCTATGATTCGTTATATGATAATGGCTGTTGCAGCCCTTCTGATTGGTCATTCCACCGGCTGGGCAGCTGAAACCAAGGCCGCATTTACCCAAAAGGATTTTGTCCGGCTGATGTTTCAGCAATTCTCCTGGGGGGAGGGCTTATCCAGGGAACCGGCCGACCGGGATTATTTGCAGATACTGGGTGGCAAACGCAAATTCCGCTATGAAGCGGAAAATGCCTTTAACGAAAAAACGGATCGCGTCACGGTACGGGAATTCGCGCTTTATGGCCCGTTCACCGGTAAAGGGTGGCTGATGGGGGTTTCCGACAGTACGGAAGCCAATTTTACAACGCTTGTGCCGATCAAAGGTATTTATACGCTGAAGGCGGTTATCAAGGGTAACGGTTTCATCTGGAAAATTGATAATCATGATCATCGGGCCGATTCCAACTCGGATAAATTCAGAGAGATAGAAATTGGAAAAATACCGCTTAAGGCTGGAGTTGTAAAAATTCAGGTTTCGATTCCCCCCGAAGGAGCTATCGACTCGTTTTCCTTCAGCGCTGCCGACCATGCCGCAATCCAACCGGTGGATGGCTGGCGCTTCAGGGAGGCGCTCACGGCCGGTCGCCTGGCTGAAATCGTTGTTTCAATCACGGGTCGCCAGGAACAGTTGCCCGAGTCTCCGCAGGACCCTCCCAGACAACTGGCTGTTTTCGAGACGGCCATCATCCCTTCAACCGCCGCTAAAACCGATGCAGCCGAGTTCGGAAAATCCAGTTCGCGGGAATGGATCAGGGCCGATTATCGCGGGGCCACTGTTCAAGTTCCTGTAAGAGTCACCAAGGCCGGCTTTTATGTGATCAATGCCGTTCTGATGGGCGGACTTGTGACGGGCAGTGTCAACGATGTCCCGTTCGAGGTTTCAGCCAGGCCCTATCTGGACAGGCTTCGACTGGGCCTGTTTCGTCTGGAATCAGGAGACAATCCGGTAATGATCGACCTGCCCCCCATGGGTGGGGTTGATACGCTGGAATTGCGCAAAAAGAGCATGACTCCGGAAGATTTTCTTAAGTTGAGCGGCATCAAAGGGCCTCCGGAGCGACTGATCATGGCGGACGAGGCCAATGCGGTCTTAAAAACCATCCTGGACAGCTATCCCGTAAGAAAGTAGTCGGCGGTCATGTTTTTCCGGTTTCAGATCAGAGATGCACTCAAGGCGGTGAGGATTGAGGCGACGAAAGCATATAAACAGTATGTTGAGGAGCCGAAGTCGATCCACCGAAGAGGGCGCTTTGATGTGGAATTGGAATTATTGCAATGGCCGCTTTTGCTGCCTTTATTGGCCATGGTCGCAGGCCTGGCGCTTTCCGCTCAGGCGGGTCAGACCTGTTCGCTTCTTACTCTGACAGCCGGATTCATCTGTCTGCTGCTTTCGGCCTTTCACAGCGACCGGCGTTTGTTTTCCTGCTGTGCCGTTCTGTTTTTCCTCCTCTGGGGACTCTACGCCCTGACCCCCTGGCTTTTTCCCGATAATCCACCATCTTCTATCCGCTTTGCTGCATCAGATTTACCTGTAACAGTCGAGGGGATTGTTGCATCGCGCCCGACGGTCTCTCCCGATGGAAGCCGTCTGGTCGTCAGGGTTGAGCATCTGTTCGATCAAAAGCGGATCAAGCCGGTTCACGGCATGCTGATGCTTTATATCAGCGAGGGCGATGTTGCGCTGGTGCGGGGCGACCGGATCCGCTGCAGGACGAGAATATCCATCCCTCGACGTCTGGGATTGCCGGGTGAATTCGATTATCCGCGTTACCTCGCTTTTCAGGGAATAGCGGCGGTAGGCCGGGTTGTGTCACAGCAGGAGATCGTCCTGATAATGGGCGGTGCCGAGCAGTCGCTGCAGCGCAGTATCGACCTGTTGGCCAAGCGCTCAGGTGATGCCATTCGCAGCGCACTGCCCGATCAAGCTGTTTCTTCGGTCCTTGCCGCGCTGTTGATCGGTGATCAGAAACGCATCCCTCAGCAGCTGGCCGACGCCTATACCAGGGCGGGTGTTAATCACATCCTGTCAATTTCCGGTTTCCATGTCGGCATCATTGCAGCATTTATCACCCTGGCCGCGCTCTGGATATTGACCCGCTTCGAATATACTGCGTTACGCTGGAATGCTCGTCGTAACGCTGTGCTGCTGGCAGTTCCGGCAATGCTGATATACCTGTTCATAACCGGTAATGCTCCGGCTACCGCCCGCTCGGTGATCATGCTGGCCGCCTGTGCCTTGGCGCTGTACATGGAGCGTGAAACCGATCCGATCAACACACTGCTGCTGGCGGCGTTTTTTTTGATCGCCATCAATCCGCCGACACTGTTTGAGATCTCCTTTCAACTGTCGTTTCTGTCGCTGTGGGGAATAATTGTCGCCGTTCCGCCGCTGACCGCTCGCCTTTCGGCTGTCGGGCGGCCCTGGGTGCGCACCCTGATCCAGTTTGTTGCAGCCTCGCTGGCTGCAACATGCGCAACCCTGATCCCCGTGTTGTACATCTTTAAGATCGCGTCGCTCAACGGTATACTGACAAATTTCCTGATAGTTCCATTGCTGGGATATGGTGCGGTTCTGGCCGGTTTTTGCGTATTACCTTTTCTTGCCTTAATGCCGGCCTTCAATCATATATTGCTCTGGCCGGCTGCCAAAATGGTCCAGCTGTCGAACCTGATTATCGAGTTTTTTGCTGCCCTTCCGGTCATCCGTTTTCACGGCATCAGCTCCTGGGACATGTTTTTTTTCCTGCTGTTCATGGGCTGCATCAGTTTTGTACGCAGTCTTCCAAAACGCTTTGCTCTGGGAGCCGTGATTCCGCTGGCTGCCATTGCGCTGCACATCCAGGGGCCGTCAAACGCCGATGGACGGCTGCATATAACCATGCTGAGCGTCGGTCAGGCCGAATCGCTGCTGCTGCGTCTTCCGGATGGTACAACGCTGCTGGTGGATGGCGGCGGCTACCTGCATGATAACGGAAAAGATTTTGGGCAGCGCTTTCTCGCACCGGCTCTGGGGGCACTCGGCATTCGCAGGATTGACCGGATGATTTCGACCCATGACCACCCCGATCATATCGGCGGACTGGCCTATGTTGCCAGGTATCTGCCGGTAGGCGAATTCTGGAGTGTATCAGAACTCTCTTCCGCCGCTTCCCATGATATCAAAACCGCTCTGTCAGAACATGCTGTTCCGATCCGCATGCTTGCTGCGGGAGATAGAATTACTCTGTCCGACGGTATCGAGCTGCAGGTGCTTTCGCCGTCCAAACATGCTTCCCGGCGTAGTCGGGAAGCTGTTACGGACGAAAACGAGGAATCACTGGTTTTCCGGATAAGCTACGGGCGCTTCAGCATGCTTTTTACCGCCGACGCCGGTTTTGATGCAGAACGCTTTATGATGTCCAGCGGTTATGATCTGAAATCAACTGTTCTCAAGGTCGGGCATCATGGCAGCAGATACTCCACCTCCGAGGAGTTCCTCGACCGTGTGCGTCCGCGCCTGGCGATGATTTCGGCCGGGGCCGGCAACCGCTTTGGTCTGCCGTCTGACAGAACCGTTGATTTGATTGAATCCAAAGGAATTCCGCTTTACCGAACCGATCGTGACGGCACGATAGAACTGGTCAGTGATGGCGCCGGCTGGAGCGTCACCACCCCCTATGCAGCTGATTGATTAATAATGCTGTTTGACACCTTTTGCGTAAATAGAGTACATAGATAATTGACGAGTTGTTATTACCTGGACTGATTGGCGCATGTATGAATACAATCCTGTTGGTTGAAGATGACCGGTTTTTTCGCGATATGTACACTGACCTTCTCAAGGGTGAAGGATATCAGGTGGATAGCGCCGCCTGTGGCAGTGATGCCCTTGAGTTGCTGACCAGGAACCGCTATGCCCTGGTTGTGACCGACCTGGTCATGCCTGATATCAGCGGACTGGAGATTCTCTCCACCGTACGGGAAAGTTATCCAACGGTCGATGTCATCATGGTTACCGGAAACGCCAATCTTGAGTCGGCGATATATGCGTTAAAACATGGTGCTCGCGATTACCTTATCAAGCCAGTTAATCCCGAAGAATTCAAACATTCCGTTGCTCAATGCATGCAGCAGCGCCTGTTGCTGGATGAAAACGAAGAGCTTAAAAAAATGCTGTCCCTGTTTCAGGCCAGTCAGGCTATCGCCGGCTGTCTCGATATTAGCCACGTCTGCCACCTTCTGGTTGACGCGATTGTTCGTGAAACCGGGAGCGGTAGTGCTCTCGGACTTTTTGTAGTTGACGACAAGCTTCAGCTTACTGAAACCAAGAATGTCTCCACTGAAGTGGCCAATGCCATGGCAGAGCAGATTCTGCTCCTGCTGCCCGGCACGGCTTCCGAACAAAAACTGGTCCGGCATGTTCAGCTTGCATCACCTGATGTTACAGACGGTATCAGGGAAGCCTGCCTGGTTCATATCTGCAATCATTCCATTTACAGAGGCGTTGTAGTGCTCTTTAATGACCCGGGCATGGGACTTCCGGATATGGTTCAGCACAATAAAAATATCAATTTTTTGATCGACCAATCGGCACATGCCTTTGAAAATGCCGAGACATATTCGCATGCCAAGGATATGCTTTTCATCGACGACATCAGCGGACTGTACAACCACCGTTATCTTGACATCGCCCTTGAACGAGAAATGAAACGGGTCGAGCGCTATGCCTCGCACTTGGCCGTTCTGTTTATAGATGTGGATGCCTTCAAGTCGGTCAATGACACCCATGGGCATATGGTCGGAAGTCAGGTGCTGGCCGAATTCGGAGCTCTGCTGAAAAAATCGGTTCGTGATGTCGATGTTGTCATCCGTTACGGCGGAGATGAATATACCGCCATACTTGTGGAGACCTCCTGTGAAACAGCCCGGATTGTGGCCGAACGTATCAGGAAACAGGTTGAGGCCCACAGTTTCCTTGTGGAGGGTGGTCAGTCGATCCGCCTGACCTGCAGTATCGGTTACGCCTGTTGTCCGGATGACACCGCCACAAAGGAGCAATTGCTTGAAATGGCAGACAAGGCGATGTATGTCAGCAAGGCCTCCGGCAAGAACCGTATCCAGCGCATAGCGTCCGTTTCCTGAACCGGAATGTACAGATGAGTCCGATCTCTGCTGCTTTGTATGAAGCGCAGGCGGGCTTTTTGCTTTTATACAAATCAAAATGAGGTGAAATGTGGCACTTACTGCAATCAAAGGCTTCAATGATATTCTTCCGGAAGAATCCGGCCGCTGGCACTATATTGAGCAATCTGCCCGCCGTGTCTTTGAATTGAACGGTTTCAGCGAGATCAGGGTGCCGGTCATGGAAAAGACCGAACTGTTCAGTCGTTCCATCGGAGATGCCACCGACATCGTCGAAAAGGAGATGTACAGCTTTACCGACAAGGGGGAAAACAGTGTCACGCTGCGTCCGGAAGGGACGGCCGGGGTCATGCGGGCCTTCATCGAACATAAACTCTACGCCCAGGATCCGGTTTCCAAGCTGTACTACCTGGGACCGATGTTCAGATACGAACGCCCCCAGAAGGGGCGTTACCGACAGTTTCACCAGATTGGCGCCGAGATTACCGGGGTGCATGATCCCTTGGCTGACGCCCAGGTTCTGAACATGCTGACCTCCTTTTTTCGGGAGATCGGTCTGGATGAACCGACACTTCAGATTAATTCACTCGGCTGTCCCGAATGCCGGCCGGCCTACCGCAGTGTCCTCTGCAGTTTCCTGGACGAGCGCCTGGAGAGTCTCTGCGAAGACTGCAGACGACGCGTCAGCAGCAACCCGCTCCGCACCCTGGACTGCAAGGTGCCGGGCTGCACACAGGCAACCGCTGGAGCACCATCGGTGCTGGATCATCTCTGTGGGGACTGTGACCAGCACTTTAACAGTGTCAGGCGTTATCTGGATCTGTCCGTTACTCCCTACAGCATCAATTCGCGCATGGTCCGCGGTCTGGACTACTATACCCGCACCACATTCGAGATGGTTACCGGTTTGCTGGGCTCCCAGTCGGCCGTCGCCGCCGGAGGGCGTTATGACGGGCTGATTTCGCAACTGGGCGGACCGGCCATCCCCGGCATCGGTTTTGCTGTGGGACTGGAGCGCGTGGCACTGCTGCTCGGCCAAAGGGAATTCCGGACAGTTCCGGACCTGTTTATCGCGACGATGGGACCTGCCGAGCGAGATACCGCCTACAGGCTGATGGATGGATTGTTGAAGTCGGGGGTGCGGGTCGAACTGGATTACGAGGGCAAGAGCCTGAAGAGCCAGATGCGGCGCGCCGACAAACTGATGGCGCGCTACAGTGTTGTCATCGGCGAAAATGAGGTCAATTCAGGGAAGGCGTCCTTCAAACGGATGAGCGATGGCACTGTCACGGA
>JACMKN010000195.1 GCA_014380135.1 Deltaproteobacteria bacterium | reverse complement strand
CGTGAACCGGCCTTGAGATAGAAGGGCCATAGTTTAGGTATCAGCGAGAACACGGCGATGCTGACCAGCATGACGATCAGCAGGAAACTGGTGCCGCAGCGCGGATGCAGGCGGCTGAAGCGGCGAACATTTTCAATCGTCAACTCTACACCGGCCTCGAAGGCAAAGATCGATTTGTGTTCGGCGCCATGATACTGAAAGACCCGCTGGATGTCGTTCATGCGCGAAATAGCCCATATGTAGGCCAGAAAAACTATTACCCGGATGACGCCGTCCACCAGGTTGAAGACGATGTTGTTGTCGCCGATGACCGGCGTCATCAGTTTTGTAAGATAAAGCGGGAACAGGAAAAACAGGCAGATGCCGAAGCCGAAGGCCACCGTCATGGTGCCGGCCATGGCCCAGGAAGAAAGCTCGCCTCCGCCATCCTTGACCCCTTCCTTGTCCTTCTCTTCCTCGGTCATGGCTTCGTTGGCCGAGAAATTGAGGGCCTTGATGCCTATGATCAGGGAGGTGAAGAGCGCGACTGCACCGCGGATGATCGGAAGTTTGACAATTGGAAAGCGTTCGGAGAGCGGTACGGCCAGTTCACTTTTGACTACTATCTCGCCGTTTGAGCGGCGAACCGCAATGGCAACCGCGCGCGGGGCACGCATCATGACCCCTTCAATAACAGCCTGGCCGCCAACGTGTATTTTTTCCATGGATTCCTTTCGTATCGGCGACTATGAATATAGGTCGTCTTGGTTGACGGTCAAGCAGATCCGCCGCTACTCTAAATTTTTGTAAAAATCGCGTACTTCCTGGGTCTGTCCGCAGCAGAACTTGCCTTCCGGACAGGGACCGCCCACGCAGCCTGGGCCCGCCTCGCGGAAGATGACCGGCGCCACCTGTCTTACCAGTCGCAGCATCTCGATACTCATCTGGCGTATCTCCCACTGGGCCCTCTGACAGCAGCGCAGCGCGAAGAAATGCAGCAGTTCACGGGCGTTCATGGTCATGATGATTTTTGTTTCGGTTGCATTGGGCAGTATATAGCGCGCATCTTCAGCCGGTATTCCCATTTCCACCAGTTGGGCGTAGGCCTTGTGGACGGTCTCCGACATGAAGGCAAAAATCTGGCAAGCTTCCGGGTTTTCGGCGATGGTGTCCGGCATGATGGAGGTGAATTCCTCCTTGTGCGACACGTAGCGCTGCGACTGTTGCGAGAATGAGGCGATACGGTGACGCACCAGTTGGTGCGAGGTGACCCGGGAGATGCCCTCGATACCGAAGGTAAAGGAGGCGTGCTCCAGAACCGAATGGTGGCCCAGCGACATGATCTTGTCCAGAAAGGTCTCGATATCGGAGTTCGCCAGTTTTTCACGCAGATCATTGATGGAGGATGGCGAATAACATAGCCGGGCAGCCAGAGCCACGGTGCGCTCTGGATTGGGAGTGTGTTCGATCAGTGTAACGTTGTTCATAGAGCCCTGGCGCGAGCCATGTTCAGGGAAAGCTTATTCCAATTCCAAATCAAAGCGCCCTCTTCGTTGGCTCGTCTTCGGCTCCTCAACATACTGATTGTATGCCTCCGTCGCCTCAATCCTCGCCGCCTTGTTGGCATCTCCGATTTGAAACCGGAATTGGTGATATTCTGAATCTGGTACGCTCTGAATGAAGAATGTGATGGTGAAAAAAAAGGGGATTTGCCTCGCGACAAAGCCCCTTCGTGTGTCTGCGCAACGGCCGATTAGAGCTGGCCGTAACGTCTTTTGAAACGCTCAACACGGCCGGCAGTGTCAATCAGTTTCTGTTTGCCGGTGTAGAAAGGATGGCAGGCCGAACAGATCTCGGTATTGATCTCTTTCTTTGTGGAGCGTGTCTGGAAAGTGTTTCCGCATATACAGCTGACGGTAACCTCGGAATACAGTGGGTGAATACCTTCTTTCATCTTTTCCTCCTTCAATCGTGCTTTACAGCGTTAAGTTAATCCGATATGAGCAGCAAATTGTAATCGTAGCGATTCAGACAAATTTATGCAACCCTTTTTTAGCTATTTCGACATTGAATCCAGAAAATTCTGATTGGTCTTGGCTGCTGACAGCTTGTCCAGCAGGAATTCCATGCTGTCAACCACATTCATCGGATGTATCACCTTGCGCAGGATCCAGATCCGGTTAAGAGAGCTTTTCTCTATCAGCAGTTCCTCTTTGCGGGTTCCGGACTTGTTGATGTCAATGGCCGGGAAGGTGCGTTTTTCAACCAGTTTGCGGTCGAGGTGCAGTTCCATGTTGCCGGTTCCCTTGAATTCTTCGAAGATGACCTCGTCCATCTTGCTGCCGGTGTCAACCAGGGCTGTGGCGATAATGGTCAATGAACCACCTTCCTCGATATTGCGGGCGGCACCGAAGAAGCGTTTCGGTTTCTGCAGGGCATTGGCATCCACGCCGCCGGTCAGGATCTTGCCGGAAGGGGGCAGGACCGTATTGTAGGCGCGGGCCAGGCGGGTGATGGAGTCCAGCAGGATGACGACATCCTTTTTGTGCTCAACAAGGCGCTTGGCCTTTTCGATGACCATTTCTGCCACCTGGACGTGGCGGGTAGCCGGTTCGTCGAAGGTGGATGAAACCACCTCGCCTTTGACCGAACGCTGCATGTCGGTCACCTCCTCCGGGCGCTCGTCGATCAGGAGAACAATCAGATAAACTTCGGGGTGATTGGCGGCAATCGAATTGGCTATGTTCTGG
Organism: Deltaproteobacteria bacterium; assembly: GCA_014380135.1. Lineage (GTDB taxonomy): Bacteria > Desulfobacterota > Desulfuromonadia > Geobacterales > Pseudopelobacteraceae > JACRCG01. The sequence goes on along the minus strand of JACMKN010000195.1, from coordinate 9,878 downwards.
ATCAGCACGGTCTTTCCGGTGCGGGGCGGAGCCACAATCAGTCCACGCTGTCCCTTGCCGATGGGAGCCACCAGTTCGATCACACGCATCGGCATGTTGTCGGGGGTTGTTTCCAGTGTCAGCTTCTCTTCCGGGTAGAGCGGCGTCAGGTTGTCGAACAGGATCTTGTCACGGGCGACTTCGGGGGCTTCATGGTTGATTGACTCCACCTTGAGCAGCGCAAAATAGCGCTCGCCTTCTTTGGGAGGGCGGATCTGTCCGGAAACGGTATCACCGGTGCGCAGGTTGAAACGCCGGATCTGGCTGGGAGAAACGTAGATGTCATCGGGGCCCGGCAGATAGTTGTAGTCGGTGGCTCTCAGAAAACCGAACCCGTCCTGCAGGGTCTCAAGAACGCCTTCGCCGAAAATTGAACCGTTCTGTTCGGTCTGGGCATTGAGTATGGCAAAGATCAGATCCTGTTTGCGCAGGCTGGAAGCGCCCTCGATGTTGAGATCCCGCGCAATAGTGTTGAGGTCGCTGATTTTTTTGCCTTTAAGTTCCTGTAAATTCATCTGTTCTCCTGCGTGAAGTCGTTCATGATCTTGGATTATATAAAAGTTGGTCGGTATATTGGGTGCGGTTTGCGAAAAAAGACCTTTACGGGGTATAGAGTAGGAATTTGCTGCAGCTGGAAATTACTTGCCAAGGATTAGTATGTTGTAAAGTACGTAGATAATATTTAAGGGGCTATACTCGGATTCCAGGGCAACTACTAGAGGGTTTTCAAAGTTACCTTTTGTTTCTAATGCTTGTCAATAAAAAACAGCATGGGTTGACGTTATAAGTTCAATTTGCTGTCAGTATGTCGGTCTGTCGCTTCAATAAGTCATTGATTACGACACCTGCCATGGTCAATCCAAAGATTGATGGCAGGTACGAAATGGTTCCCAAAATTACGCGACGATGCTCGCAACGAAAGGTTTGTTCTTCCCGGTTGGGGCAGATGCAGTCCGTGCCACAACCGCTGGAGGAAGGATCGAGTTCCCGATGCTCTTCAGTGGAATAAACGACCTGTACGCCGGAAGTTATTCCGCTCTTGCGGAGGATCTTGCGCATGCTGCGGGCCATGCGGCAGTTGCGGGTGGCCGAGACGTCGCCAACCTGAATCTTGGTCGGGTCAAGCTTGTTGGCGGCCCCCATGCTGGAGATGACCGGGATACCATGCTCGCGGCAGATCGTGATCAGGGCAACTTTGGCGGTGAAGTGGTCGATGGCGTCCAGAACATAGTCCGGCCGCCGCCCGAGCAGTTCCTCGGCATTGTCTTTGGAAAAGAAGGCCTTGACCGGCACGATCTCCGCAGCCGGGTTGATGTCGCGCAGCCGGGCGGCCATGACCTCGACCTTTGACTTCCCGACGGTGCTGGAGAGGGCGTGGATCTGGCGGTTGACGTTGGTCAGGCAGATATCGTCGAAATCCACCAGCGTGATATGGCCGAGGCTGGCCCGTCCCAGTGCTTCGGCGGCATAGCTGCCGACTCCGCCGACCCCGCAGATCATGACGTGTTTTTCAGCCAGTGCGGCCAGTCCGGTTTTGCCGATCAGCAGTTCGGTGCGTGAAAAGCGGTGCAGTCGGGACATGTTCAGCTCCTTTGGCGCTCCCGGATCAGATCTCGGTAGAGAGCCTCCATGCGATCCGTCATGGCCTCAATGGTAAATTCTGCTGTGGCGCGGATGCGGGCCGTGTTCCCCATCCGATCGCGCAGGTCGCGGTCACCAATTATCCGGCTGATCTTTTGGGCCAATGCGGCGGCATCTCCGGCGGTGCACAGGAAACCGGTGCTGCCGTCCAGGACTACCTCGTTGTTGCCGGGAATGTCGCTGCAGACCGCCGGCCTGCCCAGCAGTGCTGCTTCCAGCAGCACCAGTGGCAATCCTTCCTTGCCCAGCGAGGGCAGGATGACACAGTCAGCCGCATCCATCAGGGCGATGGCGTCGTCGCGGTAGCCCAGCAGCATGATGTTATCCTTTACTCCCAGATCCAGCGCCTGGCGCTGCAGGGCGTCGGCACATTCGCCGGTGCCGGCAAGGATGCAGCGGATATCCGGCCATTTATCCTTCAACTGGGCAACGGCACTGATCAGGTAGCCCTGACCTTTTTTCTCTGCCAGGTGGGCAATGCAGACGATGGTGGGGGCGTCTGTGGCGATGCCGAGTGTCGTTCGCAATTGTCCGCGATCGAGGGGGATCCGGACCCGTTTGCTTTCGATGCCGTTGTAGATGACCTTGACCTTCTGCGGTGCGACGCCCTGACCGATCAAGTGCTTGCGTACTCCTTCCGAGCAGGCCACCATCACATCCGCCAGCAGGAAAAAATGTTTCGAATTCATGGCATGCACATGCGAAACCACCGGTATGCCGGTGAGCTTGCCGGTCAGGCCGCCCCACTGTGAAGCGGTTGACAGGTGGGTGTGGATCAGGTCGGCTCCCACCTCCCGGGCGATACGCGTGAGACCCAGCGGCACCAGCGGATTGAACTTGCCCGATAATCCCGGTGTTCTCGCTTCAATGCCGCGGGCCGAGGCCTCGTCCAGCATGGCGGCACTCTTCTTACAGACCAGCACCACCCGGTGGCCGCGACGCTGCAGCGACTCCGAAAGCATCAGGCAGACCCGCTCGGCGCCGGACAGGTGCCGTTGGGAAATCACCTGCAATATGGTCAGGCGCTTGCTCATTCTGTTCTCCGGGAACGCTCCTCGCGCTCCAGCATGATCTTCTTGACGCCGGAATAAACAGCTTCGACTGTGATGCTGGCGCGGCACTCGCTATCCTGACGGCAGGAGGTGCGCTGGCAGCGGCTGCAGGGCAGGGGGGACTGAATGATGACATGCCGGCTGCCGCGCGGTCCGCTGACGCTGCCGTCACTGGCGCGGTAATATGATACGGTCGCCGTGCCGGCGGCGGCAGCCAGATGGATCAGCCCGGTGTCGCCGCCGATTACCAGATCAACCAGCTTGAGGATTGCCGCAATTCCCTTCAGAGAATATTTCTCCAAAAGTCGCGCCCGGCTGCCGATGGCTGCGGCGACCCGCAGGGCGGCCTGCCGCTCGCTTTCATTGCCCCACGAAAGAAGTATGCCGGCCGTTGGGAAATCGTTACAGATTCTGTGTCCCAGTTCGATCCAGCTCGCCTCCGACCAGAACTTGGTCTGCCAGGTGGTTCCGCCGTGGAAGAGAAATACCGGTCCCGCCCCGCAACTGTTTATCACCAGCGTGGCGGCGGCATCCTCCCCCGGCCCGGTGCAGATCCGGGATGACAGTTCCATTCCCAGATAATCGCGATCAAACGGCGCGCTGACGATCCTGAGATAGCGCCCGCCGGCATGATCATCCTGTTCCCGCAGGGGGATCCGGCGGGTTGTAAACAGGGAGTTGATCGATTCCTGTAGCTGGTCGGTGCTGAACCCTATCCGCTCACGGGCATCGCTGGACCAGGCTATGATGCCGCTCTTCAGGTTGCCCTGAATATCGAAAACCATGTCGTAGCGCTCACGTCGCAGCCCCTGGCGGAGCGTGCGTATCTCGCGGAACGTGTCGGCCGACAGCGGTCGCCGCCGCCAGGCCTTCGTCCGCACCAGCCATAGTTTGGACAAAAGCGGATTACCCTCCAGCAGGTCGCGGAATTGCTCCTCGACAACCCAGTCGATCAGGATGCCGGGCGAGACTTTGTGCAGGTAGTCAAGTACCGGCAGCGCGTGAATGATATCCCCCAGGGCGGATGTTTTAATTATCAGGACGTGCATTATGTGGGTTTAGTCGTTGGAATGCCGACAATAAAGCCGAGAGCAATGCCGGTTGCAGGCGAGAGAATCTGCGTATCAGTCAGACTGCCGATCAGTATGACTGAAAGAAAAGCCAGTATACTGTAGCCCGATAACTGGTCTCTCGCTCGCCAGGCCCGTTTCAGTGTGACAAACAGCAGCCAGCCGTAGAGACCGATTCCCAGTAGACCGTAATTTACTGCAATAAATAGGTAGCTGCTGTGTGGATGTGAAAAACCCTGCGTCGGGTCGATTTTCTCAGCCTCATACTGGTAACCGGCCGTTCCGGCGCCGATGAGCGGGTGTTGTTGAAATATTGTCAGGGCATTCTTCCACATCATCAGGCGCAATCCTACTGAAGATGGGGTTGAGGAACCGTCTGGCGACTGGTAGGAAGAGCTGACACCCGACTGGTACAACAGGATTTCTTTCGGAATTAGTGCGACGCGCTCACGTACCATGCTGGAGGACAGCATCAGCATGAAGGTCAACAGCAGGGCGGCAAGAACCGGAATAAGGCGCCGCCGCCCGAACATCGTGACAAACAGCCAGGGGGAGAGAAATGCAAGCGACAGGTAGGCACTTCGCCCCTTCAGTTGTGTAATCGCCAGCGCCAGAAAAAGCATCAAGGCAATAAGCAGTAACTTCTGCTGCCATGTCGATGTTTTGTAGAAAAAGGACAGTAATAGTATCGAGATAACAAGAAACAGCGAAAAGGTAATATAGTAGCGGCCCAAAAACTTTTGCAGATAGACGGTTTCCGGGATAAAGCCATGCAGGAAAAGAAACACGATGATGGCGATGACAGTGGTTCCTGATATGAAACAGATCAGTATGTTCCGCAACGAATAATCTGACTTCATTGCAGCAACAGAGACAAAGGCCAAAATCCAGTAGTGGCTCCTGACGGCAAGTTTGAAGGACTGTTCAAGAGGTGCTGAAGTCCACAGCATACCAAGCCAGGGGAGAATTATCAGTGCTGTCAACGGAACAAACCAGTCCGTTTCCTGCCAGTTGACCCTATCCCTGTAACAGATACCGGAAAACAGCCAGACCGCGAGTGCAATGAGACTGCCAATCGTGAACAGTGCCGTTCCGATCGGCAGCGTAAAGAACGTCAGGCAGACGAAGAGAGCAAGAGCCTGTTGAAAAAAAGCGTGATTATGTGATTGTTCGATAACGGGCAACAGTAACCTCAAAAATCGCTGGCAAAGCGCATGCTGGAATAATACGCTTTTTTTTCTGCAATATGTCCGGAAGAGAAAACAGACGCCAATAGACTATACTTGAAAAATTTCATGCGCAACCGGAACATGTCAATGGTCTTGATGAGGTCAGCAAATACTCTGCCGTAATGTTTTTTTAGATACAGGTTCTTGCTCCTGAAAAAGAGTCGCGCCCCCTCAAGAGATGTTGATGAGCCGCCCAGATGTATGATCGAACAGGACGGCAGCGCATAACAGTTGACGCCCGCCTCGAAAAGCCGGTGAGCAAGGTCGGTATCTTCAAAATAGAAGAAAAAATCTTCGTCGAACAGTCTGCCGTCAGGAGCCAGCGAGCGCCTGGCCAGGAAAAAGGCACCCAGCACCCCATGCACCCGCATGGGAAGCGCTGCGCGTGCCAGCTTCATCTTCAGCAGGCTGGTCCGAACCTTGTTCACCAGGTGAAAGATGTTGGAAAGTGTAGATTTATGAAAGATAAAGCCCTGGGTGGAACCGTCCCGGTTGGTGATCCTTGGAGCAACAACCCCTGCGTCGGGGGTCTTCTCCATGAATTCCCAAAGGTTGGCCAGGGTTTTTCCGCTAAGTACCACATCCGTATTAAGAACACAGACATAACGGCTGTCGGTTGCCTGGATGCCCCTGTTGATCGCCCGCCCGTACCCCAGATTTTCTCCGGCCGGGATATACACAATATCAGCCTGCTCAGCCAAATATTCATGTGAACCATCACTGGAAGCGTTGTCAACAACGACCAGCAAGTGGGTGAAGGGGAGCGGTGTCGATCTGAAGAATGCCGCCAACTCCTCCAGCAGTGTTAGCGTGTTGTAGTTGACGGTGATGAAGGCCACGTCAACCGGCATCGGCGATATTTGGGTGTCATCTATCATAAAACCCCAGTAAACGTCCGGCGGTTCTCAAAAACTTGTTGCGGGGGAAGTTTTTGGACAGGTAACTGCCATGCTTGTAGGTGCAGCGCTGAAAGCCGTTGTTTCGCATCCAGGCATCGACCCGCTTCTCGAATAATTCTCCACCGTAAACCGGATAGCGTTGCGAGGCGGGGTGAGTCTCTCCATAGATTCTGTTCCTGAAGTCCGAGGCTCTGATGAGATAGCTCTGGTCTGAAAAACCGCTCCCGACCCAGAAGTCTTTATCCTCTGAATGCGACTCTTGGACCGCTTCATCTGTCTTGCGATTCCAGAGGCAGTTGACCACCCTGACCTGTCGGTCAGACTGGAGTCTCTCAACAGCCCGCTCTATCCAGGGAAATGCCCCGTCCAGAACGCTGTCGCTGGAGAAATGGAGCAGGTACTCGGTCCGGCAGCGATAGATGCCCACCAGTTCCTGGATCGAATAGTAATAGCCCCCCTTGAAGCTGTCACGGTCGAGCCCGAAAAAGGCCAAGGCTTCGTCGGCATAGTCGTCGACCAGCACATGCTCCGTGATGATGCCTTGTTCCTTGCAGCGTTCCGCATAGCGCCTGACCTTGTCCGGGTCGGCCACGTTGTTGATGTAGAGAATCCGCTCGCCAAAATCGAACTGGTTACGCTCGATCATGGCCTCCAGTCGCCCGGTCTTGAGCAGGATCTCCCAGTCCTTCTCGTAGCACTTGGTTTCAAAGGTAACGGAGGGCAGGCTCATGGGTTGATTTCTCCGCTCTTGACAATCCCGTGCGGGCAGCGGTATTGCCCCGATGCCAGCGCCTGCTCCAGCAGACGGTCATTTTCGGTGAGACTGCTGCGGCTGTTTTCCGGATGCCAGAGGTGCAGCACTACGGCAGCGAAGGGGGCCTCCCTGCGGGTCAGGCCATAGGCAAACAGGCGGGTGACCAGCTCCGAATCCTCGCGCCCCCAGCCGGTAATACGCTCATTGAAGCCGTTCACCACCAGGAGATCCGAGCGAAAGACCGCCATGTTGCAGCCCCGCAGCCCCTTGCTGCCATGCCGCGAGAGCACCAGCCAGGGCAGACGGAGCAGGTGGTGACAGCCGGACAGTTCGCCCTTCAGGCCGTGTGACAGGGCCGATGAGCCCCCCTGCCAGCTGAAACTCTCCGAAAGTTCCTGTCCGATCAGCATCCGCTTTCCGGTTACAAAGGAGCCCTTCCGCATCATCCGGCCATGATCCTCGACAAAGCGCGGATGGGGGATGCAGTCTCCGTCGCTGAAAAGCAGATAATCCGCCGTTGCTGCGGAAATAGCCCGGTTGCGGATCTCCGCCAGCCTGAAGCCCAGGTCTTCATGCCAGATGTGCCGGACGGCGAAGGGCGCCCCCTTGGAGAAGTTTGCCACAATCCGGGCGGTCTCGTCCGTGGAACCGTCGTCGGCCACGATCAACTCGTCCGGAAGGCGGCTCTGCAGGAGATAACATTCCAGCACCCTACGCAAATATTCAGGTGAATTGTAGGTAGAGATGATTACGGCGATGGACGGCTTAGAGTCCATTGATTCTTGTCCTGGCATTGTCCCAGTCGGCATCCATTTCGACTTTTTTTGCATAGCGGTAAAAGGTGCCCTCGAAGTTTGCAAAGGAGATCACGAATCCAGGCCAGCCATCCAGTATCCCCAGCTTGAATATATAGATGCGGAAGAAGGCCACGGCAGCGTGCACGAAGGCGGTCAGCATGGAGGAAGCGCGCCCCCGGTCGGCCAGCTTCTGAGCTCCCAGGGTCGAGTAGCGCTCCATCTTGCTGATCAGCTGTGACAGGTCGCGGTAGGGGTACTGCCAGATGAAGTTTTTCATGAACGCAGTCTGGCCGTTGACCGTATAACCCTCATGCACCATGGCCTCGTCGAATGTCAGGGCATTGCGTCGGAACAGTTGGGGCTGGCGGTAATCGGGATACCAGCCGCAATGCCTGATCATTCGCCCCATGAAGACGTTGCGGCGCGGCACGAAATAAGCATCCCTGGCATCCGGGGATGCCACGATCCGCCGGATCTCGTCCCGGGCCGCAACGGTGCAGCGTTCGTCGGTATCAAGACTGAAGACCCACTCGTGGCGCGTGCTGGCGATGGCCGCCGTGCGCAGCTTGCCGAAACCTTCAAACGGCACCTGCACGACTCTGGCACCGAGTTCCGTGGCAATTTCAACCGTCCGGTCACTGCTGAAGGAGTCTACCACGACCACTTCATCGGCCCACAGGACACTCTTGACGGCGTCAGCGATGTTGCGTTCCTCGTTGTAGCCGATTATATAGGCTGATATTTTTGGCATAAGGAGAACCTATTCCGAGGAATTACTGTTGAATTGCAGCTTGATCTGCTCATCCAGGTTTTTCAAGATGATTTGCCAGCGAAACGAACTATTAAAATGCTGTTGTGCCAATTGTGCCATCAATTCCAACTCACTCTCTCGTGCAATAAGACTGTTGAGAGTGGCCGAAAGACTATCCCTGCTATCTTGCCTGAAGCTGATCCCGCATCTGCCATGATCTATAATATCAGCAGTACATGCGATAGCGTCAGGCAGCATCGGAATCATTCCAAACGCCAGTCCTTCAACGGCAACATTTGGAAAACCCTCCCAGCGCGAGGTAAGGCAGAGGACTTTCGCCCGGCTGTACAACTCGAATAGTTGACGTTTGTCGTCGATCTGACCGGTAAACATCACCTTTTTAGCCAGTTGTGGAAACTGATCAAGAAAGCGCTCTTTTAGTTTTTTAAACTCTTCAGTCATCAGGCCAACGAACCAGACCTGCCATTCGCCGATATCACCCATGGCCCCAAGTGCATCGAGCATCAGCTCGCTGTTTTTAGCATAGTCGCCATGTCGGGCTACGAGAAGAATGATGTTCTCCTTCTCGGCAAAGATTCTTCGGCGAACTCCGAACTGCTCGATGAAATCGGAGTCAAAACCATTGGGCAGATACAGTTTTTTATGTGGCGGAACGTTGCCAACTCCCTTAAAGGCAGCCTTGGTTTCCAGCGAGACGATATCAACCCGCTTGAGAAATTGCCTGAATAGTACCACACGCTTGGCCTGGGTTACAAAGTTCCGCTCACCCCACTGCGCATACCGGATACAGGTTCCCGACATATCCGCCTTAACATACAAACATCCACGTGGATTCAGCGTCTTATAAAGAAGTCCTCGCCAAATCGTCTTGGTAGAAACATGAAAAAGCATCAGCACATCAATGTCACGGGCCTGTTGAAACAGAAAACGGTACGGACTACCGTCATAGCAGGTTATTTTCAGCCCACTGAGGATGTCATCGGCTTTGGGGTAATGTTTTTCGTTCCGCCGGCAGACTATCTCAACGTCATAGCCGAAGTGTCGGTACATCTGAAAAGGAATCTGCCCGACATCCTTGAAGAGATGAATGCTCTGAAGATCGTCGAACATAAGTACAAAACGCTTTGGTGTTGTAACTGAAGCGGCGGGATTCCCACTCAACTTGTTTCTCCATCCTGAAACTGCATGGAATACAGTTTTTTGTACAACCCATTTTCATTCATCACCAGTTCCTCGTGTGATCCCTGCTCCACAATCTCGCCCTTGTCCAGCACCAGAATCCGATCGGCGTTCAATACTGTAGAGAGACGGTGGGCGATCACAAAAGTGGTCCTGTTCCGCATCAGGTTGTTGAGGGCGTTCTGTACCATCTGCTCACTCTCGGTGTCCAGGGCGCTGGTAGCCTCGTCCAGGATCAGGATCGGTGCGTTTTTGAGGAGCGCGCGGGCGATGCAGATCCGCTGGCGCTGACCGCCCGAAAGACGCACTCCCCGGTCACCAATATTTGTTTCGTACCCTTCCGGCATTTCCGAGATGAAGTCATGGGCAAAAGCCGCCCGGGCCGCCTCCTGCACTTCATCATCGCTGGCGTTCGGCTTGCCGTAGCGGATGTTGTTGGCAAGCGT